>NZ_JACFYV010000224.1:0-10670 GCF_016759955.1 Burkholderia sp. KCJ3K979 | reverse complement strand
GGCCGCCATCGGCACCTGACAGCGCGGGCGGGAACGCCCGCGCGTTCGCCGCGAGGCGACCGTGCGCGGTGCGCTGCCCGCGGCCATGTGGCCCGCCATCATTGCTTCGCGGTCAGGTTGTCGTGGTTGTCGGTCTGCGGTTTCTTCTCGCCGCCATGCACCGAAATCCCGTGAAGCTCCTTGTTGCGCGCGACGATCTCGCCGGTCGGCGGGTACTGCGTCTTGCTGATCGGCACGACGCCGTCGTGCTGCGCCTGCTTCAGTTCGTTGACCACCTGCGTGCGGGACTTGCCCTGCGCTTGCGTTTGGGCGAACGCGGCCTGCGTGGCCATGCCGAGCGACAGCGTGGCGGTGACGAACAGTGCTGCGAGTTTTGCCGTTTTCATCGAGTGTTCTCCTTGATCAGGGCCGCCGGGTGGCGAACCGTGGACCCAGTATGCGAAAGCAGCCGTGCGTGATCGTGATCGCGAGATGAAAAATGCGTCAGATTGTGGGGGGCAAGAAGGCGTCATGCGGACTCGGTCGACATGACGCAACCGTCATGTTCGCGTCATGGATGCGATGAGCGGGGAGCGGAACATGAAGCCTGCCGTTGGCCGATGCGCCGGCGGCATTCGTGCCGATCGCGACAGCCGCATCGATCGCGGGCGGCGCCGTTCAGACCTTCATTCCGGACCGAAAATTGCCTCGTCCCGCCATTCGCCTCGCCTTGATCGCAGCCCTGATTGCCCCGCTGTTCGCGGGCTGCGCATCGACACGTTCCGACACCACGGCCACTTACGGTGCCGCGCGCAAGACCGTGCCGGCCGACCTGGCGCCGGGCGAGCAAGTCGACTATGCCGGGCATCGCTGCGGCAATCCGAACCTGTACGTGAAAACGCATCCGTGCGTGTACCCGCCGCGCGATTCCGCGCCGTGAGCGTCGGACGCGCGTAAAAAATGGCCCGGCACTCGACGAGCCCGGGCCTAACGCGTGATCGTGCCGTGCGGCAGCGACCCGCTGCGTGGACGGGAACGGGCAGGGCCCGATACCGTGCCGATCGTAGCGACGCGACGCATCGCGAAGCTGATCGGAACATGACATTTTCGTCACGCAGCGCGCAGGGTCGGTTGCCTCGCTCAGAAGCGGTGGCGCAAACCGAGATTGAGGATGCCCTGCGTGCGCGTGCCGCCGTAGCCGTACGAGCCGATCGACGCCTGCGCCGCCTGCGTGCCGCCGTCGAGCGTGCGCTGTTCGCCGTTCGCGCGTTGCCATGCGCCGACCGCATAGAGATCGGTGCGCTTGGACAGCACGTAGTCGGCGCCGGCGGACACCTGATGGTAGGTCGCGCTCGTATCGCCGCGGGCCTTCGTGTAGCTGTAGCCGACGCCGACGAGCAGGCTCGCGGTTGCCTGATAGTTGAAGAACCCGCGCGCGGTGTCGTATTTCTGCGTGCTGCGAAAGGCCGACATCGCATCGGCCTTGTACTGCGCATTGCTGTAGTCGATACCGATCGTGAACGGCGCGAAGGTGTAGCGCAACGCGCCGCGTGCGATGCCGATCGACTTCGCGGAGAGGTAGCCGCCGTTGACCAGCGACCCGTCGAACGTGCCGTCCGACGTGCCGTTCCAGCCGGTCCGGACGCCGTTGGCGAGCGAGGCGCGGTTGGCCGCATAGTAGTAGCCGCCCGCCGCGTCGAACGGGCCATGGTTGTACGACAGGCCGGCCGACCAGGTTTGCCCGGCGCCGCTCTTGCCGGCCACGCCGCCGAGCGCGTACATGCCGACGAACTGGAATCCGCCGACCACGGGCGACGTGTACTTCACCGCGTTGTCGGTGCGCGACGACGTGTCGTAGTTGTCGACGTCGCCGGGCGTCGCGTACACGCTGCCGAAGTAGAAATCGCCGGTGATCGGCCACGCGACATCGGCGAGCGCGTCGTACTGGCGGCCGAGCGTGAGTGTTCCCCAGCGAGCGCTTTCCAGCCCGACGAACGCCTGTCGGCCGAACATCCGGTTGCCTTGCCCGAGCGCGCCGGTGTTCGGGTTGAAGCCGTTTTCCAGCGTGAAGATCGCTTTCAGCCCGCCGCCGAGATCTTCCGCGCCTTTCACGCCGAAGCGGTTGCCGAGCAGGTTGCCGTTGCCGAGGCCGACGAGGTTCCTGCCTTGCGCATCGGCATTCCACACAACCGTCAGCGATGTATCGAACAGGCCGTACAGCGTGACTTCCGTTGCATGAGCCGCGTGCGCGGCCGTCAGCAACGCCCCTGACATCATGACGATTCGAACTGGAGTTTTCATGGTGTGTCCCTGAAGTTCAAGATGAACGTTTCGTGCATCGTTCGATGCAGGCGCCGCGCGTGGCAGCGACGGGCCGGCATATCGCGATTGCGCTGGCGATTCTGGAAAGCGTTCGAATCGTGGAGGTGAGGGACAAATGAGAAAAATGTCATCGCGGTGTCATGCGTGCGGAAACATGCAGCGATTTCGATTCGTACTGCGATGTAGAAGATGCGTGGACGGTGACGAAAGCGTCATGAAGCGGTCACGCATCCGCACCGCCGCGGGATCAAAGTGACGGCTCCTGTCACGTAATTCCAGTAGGGAGCCCATCCCATGAACATTCCGCGTCCGCTGATCGGCATTGCCGCCGTCGCGCTGTCGATTGCCGCCTTCTCGCAGGCCGTGGCCGCGCAGCCGAAGAGCCGCCAGGAAGTGATTCAGGAACTCGTGCGTGCGCGCCACGACGGCGTAATCCCGAGCCCGAATCACGACTATCCGGCGAGCCCGGCCGCCGTCGCGCGCAATCAGGAGATTCATCGCTCGACCGTTCATCGTGGCGAGAAGACGCCGATGGTCGATGCACACGACAACCGCTTCGCGGTGCTTTGATCGTTCATTCGCGGCCGACCGGGATGACGCCCGACGGCCGCCTTTACGGAAGGGAGCGTGCGATGCGCCATGTCGTGAAAGGAATCGTACTGGCGGCGTGCCTGATGTCGACGGCCGCGATGGCGGCCGGCTGGCCGGAACGTGCGCTGTCGCACGCGCCGGCGCACGACGTCGGCCGCCGCGCGAACGAGCGGATGCACTGCGAATTTGCTGCCGTGCCGGCCGGTGCGTGGACCGCGACGTTCGCGCGCGGGCAATGTGAGGTCGACAACGGCCGGTTGACGTTCGTGCCGGCCGATGCGGGCGACGAGAAACGGATCGTGCTCGGCGAGGTCCGTACCGCGTCGCATCAATCGCGCAAGCTGAAGGAGCAACTGCAGCTGACGATGCGCGACGAAGTGATCGCGTTGAACGTGCTGACCGACGATGGCAGCCGAAAATCACGCGAACATGCGATCGACCTGTGGACCGCGCTGCGCAACGCGGGTGTCACGCCGGTCAACGGCACGCGCATCGTCGACACCTATCCGACCGGCGCGACGACCTGGTAAGCGCCGCGCCGTCGTGCGCGGCTTACCCGGCTTTCACCGATCCTTCG
Organism: Burkholderia sp. KCJ3K979; assembly: GCF_016759955.1. Classification (NCBI taxonomy): domain Bacteria; kingdom Pseudomonadati; phylum Pseudomonadota; class Betaproteobacteria; order Burkholderiales; family Burkholderiaceae; genus Burkholderia; species Burkholderia sp. KCJ3K979. The sequence goes on along the minus strand of NZ_JACFYV010000224.1, from coordinate 7,201 downwards.
ATCAGGAAGAACACGATGAAACCGACGAAGAACGCTGCCGTCGCGAACGGCGTTTCTGGCACCTCGTGGGCTTCGACCAGCAATTCCTCGGTGACGAGGTACAACAGCGCGACGGTGCCCAGCCCCAGGAGCGCCGCATAGATATTCGCCGGCAGCCCGGCGAACGCCGCATTGCCGGCAACGGCCGCGACGCTCAGCAGTGCCGCCAGCGCGACCGGCACGACGATCGCCAGCATGCGGCCGACGCTGGCCGCGGCCAGCGCGGCGCTGACCGACAGCGCGAGGAACAGCACCTCGAGCGTCAGCGCGACGGTCAGGATGATGCCGCTCTCGTCGCTCGCGGAAAAGGCGATGCCGAGCACCAGGCCGTCGACGACGAGGTCGATCGCGGTGACGGTGATCAGGCTCACCGGCAAACGCGCTTCCTCGAAGCGCGTCTCGATCGCGCCCGACAGCGCGCGGATCGCCAGCATCAGCGCGATGCCGAGCACGAAACCGACGACGACGGGAAACAGCGCATGCGCGCGGTCCTGCGGCAGCAGTTCGAGCGCGGCGGCTGCGAACACGATGCCGCCGGTGAAATGCTGGATCACGCTCGACGTTTTCGGGCCGGGCGCGCGCCATGCGGCCGCAAGGGCGCCGAAACAGGCCGCCAGCACGGGCGGTAACGTGAGCAGCGCGAAGCTTCGCGGTCGGTGTCATGAGTCCTCTCGGCGGGTGGCGTGTCGCAGCGGGCGCTGCGTCGCACGATCGTACACACCGGGGCATCGCCCCGGCATCAACCGGGGATTGAACACCTTGAAGCCGCTCCAGAGTCAAGCGGTTTGATGCGGACGCACCGGCAAGCGGCTGGCGTGCCCGTTGCGGTCAAAGCTGCGCGAGCGCCTGGTCGAGATCGGCGAGCAGGTCGTCGATGTGCTCGATGCCGATCGACAGCCGCACCGTTTCCTCCTTCACGCCGGCCTTCGCGAGTTCGGCCGGCGACAACTGACGGTGCGTGGTCGAGGCCGGGTGCGTCGCGAGCGACTTGGTATCGCCGATGTTCACGAGTCGCGTGAACAGCTTCAGCGCATCCTGGAACTTCGCGCCGCCGTCGCGGCCGCCCTTCACACCGAATGTCAGGATGCCCGGCGCACGGCCCGACAGGTAGCGGGCGACGAGCGGATGATCGGGATGCTCGGGCAGGCCCGCATAGTTCACCCATTCGACGTGCTCGTGGCGCGCGAGATGCTGCGCGATCTTCAGCGCGTTGTCGCTGATCCGCTCGACCCGCAGCGCGAGCGTCTCGATCCCCTGCAGGATCTGGAACGCGTTGAACGGCGAGATCGCCGCGCCCATGTTGCGCAGCGGCACCACGCGGGCGCGGCCGATATACGCGGCCGGCCCGAACGCTTCGGTATAGACGACGCCGTGATAGCTGACGTCCGGCTCGTTCAGCCGCTTGAAGCGGTCCGCGTGCTCGGCCCACGGGAATTTGCCCGAATCGACGATCGCGCCGCCGAGGCTCGTGCCGTGCCCGCCGAGATACTTCGTCAGCGAATGCACGACGATGTCCGCGCCATGCTCGAACGGGCGCAGCAGGTACGGCGACGGCACCGTGTTGTCGACGATCAGCGGGATGCCGTGGCGATGCGCGACTGCCGCGAGCGCGGCGATGTCGGTGACGTTGCCGAGCGGGTTGCCGACCGATTCCGCGAAGATCGCCTTCGTGCGCGCATCGATCAGCGGCTCGAACGACGCGGGGTCGCGCGGATCGGCGAAGCGCGTGGTGATCCCGTATTGCGGCAGCGTGTGCGCGAACAGGTTGTAGGTGCCGCCATACAGCGAACTCGCGGACACGATGTTGTCGCCGGCTTCGGCGATCGTCTGGATCGCGTACGTGACGGCGGCTTGCCCCGACGCGAGTGCGAGCGCGCCGATGCCGCCCTCGAGCGCGGCGATCCGCTGCTCGAGCACGTCCGTCGTCGGGTTCATGATCCGCGTGTAGATGTTGCCCTGGACCTTCAGGTCGAACAGGTCGGCGCCGTGCTGCGTGTCGTCGAATGCGTACGCAACGGTCTGGTAGATCGGGACGGCGACCGCGCGCGTGGTCGGGTCGGGACGATAACCGCCGTGCACGGCGATGGTTTCGAGACGCCAGTTCGAATGGGCCTGATCGGTCATGGGTGCTCCGTTTGTTGTTGTGAAGGTCGAGGGGGCCTGCCGTCCGGCGATTATAGGAGCACGTGTGCCGCTACCCTTAGAACGAATGGTGGGTTGCTTATGGGCGCGCGGCGCATAGAATGCCCTTTTCCGCAGACGATAGGTGCGCGATGAATCAGGATCGATGGAACCAGGTGGATGCGTATTTCTCGGCGACGCTCGTGCCGTCCGACGCCGTGCTCGACGCCGCGCTCGCGGCGAGCGACGCGGCCGGGCTGCCGGCGATCAACGTCGCGTCGAACCAAGGCAAGCTGTTGCAACTGCTCGCGACGATCCGCGGCGCGCGACGGATTCTCGAAGTCGGCACGCTCGGCGGCTACAGCACGATCTGGCTGGCACGCGCATTGCCGCCGGGCGGCTCGCTGGTGACGCTCGAGCTGAACCCGGCACACGCGAAGGTCGCGACGGAGAACATCGCGCGCGCCGGGTTCGCGCAAGTCGTGTCGGTGGTGGTCGGCAGCGCGAAGGATAGTCTTGCGCGGCTCATCGACGCCGGGGAGGCGCCGTTCGACTTCGTCTTCATCGATGCGGACAAGGACAACAACGCCGTTTATCTCGACGCGGCGCTGAAGCTGTCGCGGCCCGGCACGGTGATCGTCGTCGACAACGTCGTGCGTGGCGGGCGCGTTGCCGATCCGGACAATCGCGAGCCGGACGTGGTCGGCGTGCGCGACGGGTTCGCGCGGCTCGCGACCGAGCCGGCGCTCGCGACGACCGCCGTGCAGACGGTCGGGCAGAAGGGATGGGACGGGTTCTCGATCTCGATCGTCGGTGCTGCGTGACGTGATCTGACGTCAGTGCGAGCCGCCGGCCGCCTCGGCCCGGCGATACAGGCGCGGCCACTGGTCCTGGAACAGGCCGTTGCACGCGCCGTGCGTGGCGATATCGTTGAGCACGAAGCGCCGGCCGTCGAAGACCCACGACGCGGTCGAGCCGCAATCGCCGGCACTGCGCAGTCTGACCTTGCTCGACAGCGTCGCGCTGGAGGAATCGTAGCCGGCGTCGGTCAGTTCGTTTGCGAACGACGCCGAATCGAGTCCCGCGTTCGCGTTCTCGCCGAAATTCATCGCCGTCGGCGAGTAGGGCGCAGTTCGCCGCACGCGATACCACAGGTCGGTGTGGTTATACATGCTGCTGGTCTGGCACGGTATCGCGACCAGCGCTTCGTCGGCGGAGACGGCCACGGCAGTCGACGCCTTCCTGCGATCGCTCGCCGGCATTTCGTCTTCGACATCGGCCGCACATTGCTTCACGTCGCCGCCGAACTTCGCGAGCACCGCATCGACGAGCGGCCGTTGCTCCGCGGCCGACAGGTTTGCGACGGCAGGGGCCGGCGTGACGGCGGGTGGCAGTGCCGGTGCGACGGGCACCGCCGACGCCGGCCGGGTGCCCGGGCGCAGCAACGCCGTGACGGTGCCGACACGGCCCTGCGTGTCGTCGATCAACAGCAGCGCGGCACTCAATCCCGTCAACGGTGTGCGGGCGGTTTGTGCCGACGCCGGATCGCCGAAGCTCAGCAATTGTGCATTGCGCGATGCGGTGAGCCATGCGGCAACCGTTGCCGGATCGTTGGTCCGGATCCGGAACGGGTGCGCGTCGTCATCGTCCGGTTTGCCGCCGAACGCATGCCATCGGGCCGCCATTGCATCGAACGGGCGGCCATCCACGCGCGCGCTACGCAAGTCCAGCGGCGCCGACGCATAGATGTCGAGCGAGGCTTGCGCATCCGGGCCGGCATCGCGCGTCACGCGCAGGATGAGGCTGGTGCGTGCGTCATCGATATCGTCCGCGTGGCTTTCGGCAATGCAGCGGTTGCCGTTGTCGCAAACGACCGACCAGTTCTTGAAGTCGCGTTCGACCGGTGGCCGCGCGAGCGGGCGAGCCTCGGCAACGAACGGGGAAACGGCGAGGAGGGCGGCGATGGCGAGCGAAAGGCGGTGCGACATGACGGTTCGTATCGACTGTGGATGGGCGGGCGGAAGATGTCGGGCTGCAAGCGCATCGTCAGCAGGCGGGGCAGGTCGAAGGCTGCGGCGCATGCGGCGGCGCGCTGTGCCGAATGGCATCGAGTATACCGCCGCGATGGGCCGCGATCGTGACGACGACACGTAGTACGTGGGCACGATCGTTGCTCGCCTGCATTGATCGGACGAGTGCGGATGCAAAAATGGCGCGATCCCCGGAGGCATCGCGCCGTTCACTTTCATCGGCCGTCGACCACGTCGCGCAGGAACGCGTCGAGCATCGCCACGTCGCCCCACGGCCGCTTGTATTCGCGATCGTGTTCGGCATCGGCGAGCATCGTCTCGACCAGCGCGTGGATCGCCGGCCGGCGCGGCCCGTATTCGCTTTCGTTCGCGCTCACCTTCAGCGCGAGCAACGCATCGAGCTCCGCGCGCACCGTCGGCTCGTGCACGGTCCCGTCGACGAGATCGACGAAGCGCATCGGCGGCATGCCGAGCCCCATGTCGATCCAGCGCACCGCGAGCAGCGGACGCAGTACGTACAGGTACTTCTTGTAACGCACCGTGTCGCCTTGCAGATAGCCGCGAAAATTTTTCTTTGCCATCGCGAGGTAGTGATGACGCCCGCGTACCGGCGAGAAGAACGCCGATGCCAGCGATCTGAGCCGCGGTGCCCAGCGCGCATCTTCGCGATACACGACGGGCGAGTCGAGCCATTCGAGCAGCGTCGGATTCGAGCGTCGCAGCAGTTGCAACGCCTTGCGCAATTCCCAGCCGCTGACGTCGAGCTCGTCGTCGAGCGGCCGCTCGATCACGTCGCGTTGCGGTTCGACGCTCAGGTACCAGTCGCGCCGGTGTGCGTACACGAAGCGTACGTCGTAATCGCTGTCCGGCGAAGCGAATCCCCAGCCGCGGCTGCCCGATTCGCACGCGAACAGCACGCATACATCATGGCGACGTTCGACTTCCGCGAGCTCCGCCATCACGCGTGCCCGCACCGCCGGGTCGATCGGATGCGCGCTGCGCACGGTCGTCATTGCCTTGTCGGTTTTCATCGTTGTCGTTTTCCTTTCGTTGTGCGCGGCCGCTGGCCCTCGGCCGCACACCGCGCTATCCCTTCACACACACCACCTGGCGCAGCGTATGCACCACTTCGACGAGGCTGCGCTGGGCCGCCATCACCGCGTCGATGTCCTTGTACGCCATCGGGATTTCGTCGACCACGCCCGCGTCCTTCCGGCATTCGACGCCTTGCGTCGCCTTCGCCTGATCGTCGGCCGTGAAGCGGCGCTTCGCTTCGGTGCGGCTCATCGTCCGGCCCGCGCCGTGGCTGCAGGAGCAGAAGCTTTCCGGGTTGCCGAGCCCGCGCACGATGAAGCTCTTCGCGCCCATCGAGCCCGGAATGATCCCGAGCTGCCCCTTCTGCGCGGACACCGCGCCCTTGCGCGTCACAAGCACGTCTTCGCCGAAGTGGCGTTCGCGCTGCACGTAGTTGTGGTGGCAGTTCACCGCGTGCTCGTCGACCGAGAACGGCTTCGCGATCACGCCGCGCGCCGCGCCGATCACCGCGTCCATCATCGCCTGCCGGTTGCGCCGCGCGTAGTCCTGCGCCCAGCCGACCGCTTCGACGTAATCGTCGAAGTGCCGGCTGCCTTCGGTGAAATACGCGAGGTTGCGGTCCGGAAGGTTCGCGATGTGCTGCCGCATGTCGGCCTGCGCGAGTTCGATGAACAGGCTGCCGATCGCATTGCCGACGCCGCGCGAGCCGCTGTGCAGCATGAACCACACGTGGTCCGCCTCGTCGATGCACACTTCGATGAAGTGGTTGCCGGTGCCGAGCGTGCCGAGATGCGCGTAGTGGTTCGTCTTTGCCAGCTTCGGATACTTGTCGACGATGCGCTGAAAGCCCGGCTGCAGCGATTTCCACGCGTCGGTCACGGCGGCCGGCGTGCGATCGCCCCATGCGCCCGGATCGCGGCGGCCCGGCGCGCGGCCGTGCGGCACCGCGCGTTCGATCGCGCTGCGCAGCCCGCCAAGCGAATCGGGCAGGTCGGCCGCCGTCAGCGTCGTGCGCGCGGCCATCATCCCGCAGCCGATGTCGACGCCGACCGCGGCCGGGATGATCGCGCCCTTCGTCGGAATCACGCTGCCGATCGTCGAGCCCTTGCCGAGGTGCACGTCCGGCATCACCGCAACGTGGCCGAAGATGAACGGCATCTGCGCGGTGTTGCGCAGTTGCGCGCGCGCTTCGTCCTCGACGGCGACACCTTGCGTCCACATCTTCACCGGCTTGCCGTTCGCCAGTTCCATCACCTGATAATCCATGTCGGTCATTTGCTTCACCTGATTCATTTCGGGACCGGCGCGACACATCTGCATCGCGCCGGAGCCTGCATTACGTGCTCTTGATGCTGACGAGCCCGTTCAGCACCTGGTCGAGACCGCCGAACACCGAGATGCGGTCGATCCGTTCCGCGACGCGCTCGAGCGTTTCCAGCTCCTTGAGCCGCAGTGCGGTCGGATTTTCTTCCATCACCTTCGCGGTGTTCAGCAGCGAACGCGTGGCCGCCGTTTCCTCACGGCGGCGAATCACGTTCGCCTGCGCGGATTTCTCCGCTTCGACCACTTGCGCGAGGATCGTCTTCATGTCGCCCGGCAGCACGATATCCTTCACGTCGACGCTGCGCACGTCCACGCCCGAACCGTCGAGACGGGCGCGCACCTGCGCGATCACGACCTCGTCGAGCGACTGCTTGTCCTCCAGCAACTCGTCGAGCGAGCGCGTGCCGACCGCCGAACGCAGCGCGAACTGCAACTCGCGATACAGGTGTTCGACCGGCTTCTGCAACTGGCCGAATGCATGCAGCACGTCCGCATAACGCCACGTCGCCGACAGGTTCAGCCGCAGCGCGACCTTGTCGCGCGTCAGGATTTCCTGCCCGCCGACCTCGATCGCCTGCAAGCGCAGATCGACCAGCTCGACCGCGACGTCGCGGTTGAAGCGCCAGAACGCCGACGCGCCCGCGTCCAGCAAC
>NZ_JACFYV010000223.1:0-10710 GCF_016759955.1 Burkholderia sp. KCJ3K979 | reverse complement strand
ACGTACAGCCGCTCGGTGTCGGTCAGCGGCGGCGGCGCGAGATTGGCGACGCCGAGCGCAGCCGCGAAAGTGTCGATGTCTGCCATGTCGGATTCCTGTGAAGCCGTGATCGGCGAGATCGCGGGCGCGGGCGGTGCATCGTCCGCGCGTACGTCAGCGCGCGCCGTGTCGTCGTCGGCCGACGCGAACGCGTCCGTGTCGACGCGCGTCAGCGCGACCGCGCAGTATTTCAGTTCGGGTTGCTGCGATTCCGGGTCGATCGCGTCGTTCGTCACCGCGTTGATGCACAGATCGTCGCCGTATACGTCGTTCCAGTGCATCGGCGCGAAGCAGTTGCCGCGCCGCACGCGCTCGGTCACGACGGCCGGCAGCACCGCGCGGCCGCGCGCCGAACGGATCTCGACGCTGTCCTTCGCGGCGATGCCCAGCGCGCTCGCATCGTCCGGGTGCAGTTCGACGAACGGGCGCGGGTTGAGCTTGTTCAGCATCGCGACCTTGCCCGTCTTCGTCATCGTGTGCCACTGATGCTGCAACCGCCCGGTGTTCAGCACGATCGGGAACGTGTCGTCGGGCAGCTCGGCCGGATCGACGTGCGGCCGCGCGAAAAAGCGCGCCTTGCCCGACGGCGTCGGGAACGCGATGCGCGGCGCGGCGCCGCCGTCGGCTGCCGTGCGCAGCGTCTGGCTCACGCCGTCGTTCAGGTAGCGAATCGGGTGCCGCTCGCGCGCGGCGCCCGGCGCGACCGGCCACTGCACGGGCCCGTCGCGCAGCGCCGCGTGGCTCGCGCCGCGCAGGTCGTAGCCGGTCGCCGGATTCGAGAAGCGGACGATCTCATCGAACACGTCGGCCGCCGACGCATAGTCGAACGCGTCGCCGAACCCCATTGCGCGCGCAACTTCCGCGACGATGCGCCAGTCGGGCAGCGCGTCGCCGGGCGGCGCGACCGCCGCGCGCATCAGCGTCATGTTGCGCTCGGAGTTGATCATCACGCCGTCGCCCTCGGCCCACAGCGCGCCGGGCAGCAGGATGTCGGCGTAGCGATTGGTCTCGGTGTCGAGGAACGCGTCCTGCGCGATCACGAGCTCCGCGGCCTGTAACCCGGCGATCACGTTGCGCCGGTTGGGCACGGTCGCGACCGGGTTCGTGCAGACGATCCAGCACGCCTTGATGTCGCCGGCCGCCATCCGCTCGAACAGGTCGACCGTGCCGTTGCCGGTGTCCTGGCGCAGCGTGCCGGCGGGCACGCGCCACAGGTTCTCGACGAAGCGGCGGTCGTCGTCGGACGCCACCGAGCGCTGGCCCGGCAGCCCCGGCCCCATGTAGCCCATCTCGCGGCCGCCCATCGCGTTCGGCTGGCCGGTCAGCGAGAACGGCCCGCTGCCCGGGCGGCAGATCTTGCCGGTCGCGAGATGCAAGTTGCAGATCGCGTTGGTGTTCCACACGCCGTGCGTGCTCTGGTTGAGCCCCATCGTCCAGCAGCTCATCCATTCCTGCGCGTCGCCGATCCATTGCGCGGCCGTGCGGATGTCGGCTTCCGCGAGCCCGGTGATGTCAGCGACCCGCTCGGGCGTGTAGTCGGCGAGAAACGCGGGCATCGCGTCCCAGCCTTCGGTGCAGGTATCGATGAACGCGGCGTCGGTGCGCCCGTTCGCATGCAGCAGGTGCAAGAGCCCGTTGGTCAGCGCGAGATCGGTGCCCGGCCGGATCTGCAGGAACAGGTCGGCCTTGTCGGCGGTACCGGTGCGGCGCGGATCGACGACGATCAGCTTCGCGCCGGCCTTCACGCGGTCCATCATCCGCAGGAACAGGATCGGGTGACAGTCGGCCATGTTCGCGCCGATCACGAAGAACAGGTTCGCGCGATCGAAGTCCTGGTACGACCCGGGCGGCCCGTCCGCGCCGAGCGACTGCTTGTAGCCGGTGCTCGCGCTCGCCATGCACAGCCGCGAGTTCGACTCGATGTTGTTGGTGCCGACGAACCCCTTCGCGAGCTTGTTGACGAGATACTGCGCCTCGATCGACATCTGCCCCGACACGTAGAACGACAGCGCATCGGGCCCGTGCGTATCGAGCACCGCGCGCAGCCGCCGCGCGGTCTCGGCGACCGCGTCGCGCGCCGGCAGCGGCACGAGGTCGTCCTCGCGCGCGCGGCGCACGAACGCGCGGTCGAGCCGCCCCGAGCGGCGCAGCGCGACGTGCGCCGACGAACCCTTCGTGCAGAGCCGCCCGAAGTTGGCCGGATGGTCGGCGTCGCCGGATACCTTGACGACTTCGCCGTCCTCGACGTGCAGCACCATCCCGCAGCCGACGCCGCAGTACGGGCACACGCTCTTGACGGGGGTGGCGGTCATGCGTGCTCCCGGGCGCTCAGGCCGCGATCCACACGAAGCCGTCCTCGACCCGCGACGGATACGCGTTCACCGATTGCTCGGGCGCTTCCAGGCATTCGCCGGTCCGCAGGTCGAAGTGCTGCTTGTACAGCGGCGACGCGACCACGACGCGCTCGCCGAGGCTGCCGATCAGCCCGCGCGACATCACCGCGGCCTGCGACACAGGATCGACGTTGTCGATCGCGAACACGCCGCCGTCGGCATGCGCGACGTGAAACACGGCGACCTGCTCGCCGTTGACGAGCGCGCACACGCCGGTGTTCGGCACGATGTCGTCGAGCGGGCACACGCGGGTCCAGGACAGCGGAAGACGATCGTTCATGATGGGCTCCTTTGAAAGACGGGGGTGTCGGTCGGGGGTCAAACGGTCGCGGGTTCGGCGACGACCGGAATCGCCACGGGCTTGCCGCCCGCGCGCTCGGCGGGCGTCGCCGGCCGGATCTGGCCGCGCGTCTCGACGAACTCGATGGTCGTGTCCGGCGCGTCGCTGTTCACGAAGTGGCGGAAGCGCTTGCGCGTTTCCGGATCGGTGACGGCGCGCTTCCATTCGCACTCGTAGGTGTCGACCACGTGCTGCATGTCGGCTTCGAGCTCGGCCGCGATCGCGAGCTTGTCGTGCACGACGACGTCGATCAGGTAGTCGAGCCCGCCTTCGAGGTTGTCGCGCCACACGCTGGTGCGTTGCAGCCGGTCGGCCGTGCGCACGTAGAACATCAGGAAGCGGTCGATGTAGCGGATCAGCGTGTCGCGATCGAGATCGGACGCGAGCAGTTCCGCGTGGCGCGGCTTCATCCCGCCATTGCCGCACACGTACAGGTTCCAGCCCTTCTCGGTCGCGATGATGCCGACGTCCTTGCCCTGCGCTTCCGCGCACTCGCGCGTGCAGCCGGACACGCCGAACTTGATCTTGTGCGGCGCGCGCAGCCCCTTGTAGCGGTTCTCCAGGTCGATCGCGAGGCCGACCGAATCGTCGACGCCGTAGCGGCACCACGTCGACCCGACGCACGACTTCACGGTGCGCAGCGCCTTGCCGTACGCGTGCCCCGATTCGAAGCCGGCCGCGATCAGTTCCTCCCAGATCGACGGCAGCTGCTCGACGCGCGCACCGAACAGGTCGACGCGCTGGCCGCCCGTGATCTTCGTGTACAGGCCGTATTTTTTCGCGACCTGGCCGACCGCGATCAGCCCTTCCGGCGTGACTTCGCCGCCCGGCATGCGCGGCACCACCGAATACGTGCCGTCGCGCTGGATGTTCGCGAGGTAGTAGTCGTTCGAATCCTGCAGCCCCGCGTGCTCCTTCTTCAGCACGAACTCGTTGAAGCACGACGCGAGGATGCCCGCGACGGCCGGCTTGCACACGTCGCAGCCGAGGCCGCGGCCGTGCTTGTGCAGCAGTGCGTCGAACGTCGTGATGCGCTCGACGCGGATCAGGTGGAACAGCTCCTGACGCGAATACGGGAAGTGCTCGCACAGATGGTTGTTGACCGCGAGGCCCTGCTTCTTCATCTCGGCCTTCATGATCTGCGTGACGAGCGGCACGCAGCCGCCGCACGACGTGCCGGCGCCCGTGCAGATCTTCAGCGCGCCGAGGCTCGTCGCGCCGTCGGCCACGGCCGCGCAGATCTGCGACTTCGACACGTTGTTGCACGAGCAGATTTGCGCGCCTTCCGGCAGCGCGTCGACACCGATCGCCGGCTTCGCGGCGCCGTCCGACGACGGCAGGATCAGGAATTCCGGCGACTCGGGCAGCTCGATGCGGTTCAGCATCATCTGCAGCAGCGTGCCGTACTCGGCGGCATCGCCGACCATCACCGCGCCGTGCAGGAACTTGCCGCAGTCGGACACCACGAGCTTCTTGTAGACCTGGCGGCGCTCGTCCGCGTACTGGTAGGTGCGGCTGCCGGCCGTCGTGCCGTGCGCGTCGCCGATGCTCGCGACGTCGACGCCCATCAGCTTCAGCTTCGTGCTCATGTCGGCGCCGGCGAACGCGGCCGCCGCCGCTTCGTCGGCGTCGCCCGCGAGCTGCTTCGCGACCACGCGCGCCATGTCGTAGCCGGGCGCGACGAGGCCGTACACCGTGCCGTTCCAGGCCGCGCATTCGCCGATCGCATAGATGTCGGCGTCGCTCGTGCGGCACGCGTCGTCGATCGCGACGCCGCCGCGCGGACCGATGTCGAGCCCGCACGCGCGGGCCAGTTCGTCGCGCGCGCGGATGCCTGCCGAGAACACGATCATGTCCGTGTCGAGATGCGTGCCGTCGGCGAACGCCATCCGGTGCGCGCCTTCGTCGCCGTCGACGATTTCGAGCGTGTTCTTGCCGGTATGCACGGTCACGCCGAGCGCCTCGATCTTCGAACGCAGCATCCGGCCGCCGCCGTCGTCGACCTGCACGGCCATCAGGCGCGGCGCGAATTCGACCACGTGCGTATCGAGCCCCATGTCGCGCAGCGCCTTCGCGCATTCGAGGCCGAGCAACCCGCCGCCGATCACGACGCCGCGCTTCGCGTGCGCGCCGCACGCCTGCATCGCCTCGAGATCCTCGATCGTCCGGTACACGAAGCAGCCCGCGCGCTCGCGGCCCGGCACCGGCGGCACGAACGGCCGCGAGCCGGTGGCGAGCACCAGCTTGTCGTACGCGAGCGTTTCGCCCGATGCGAGCGTGACCGTATGCGCGGCGCGGTCGATCGATGCGACCTGCGCGTTCAGGCGCAGGTCGAACTGCGGATGACGCTCGAAGAAGCCCGGTTCGACGAGCGACAGGTCGTCCGCCGACTTGCCCGCGAAGAATTCCGACAGGTGCACGCGATCGTAGGCCGGGCGCGGTTCCTCGCCGAGCACGGTGACCTGCAGCGCGCCTGCCGTGCCGGCCTCGCCGGTTTGCGTCGCGACGCATTCGAGGAGCTTGTGGCCGACCATGCCGTGGCCGATGACGATGAGTTTCATGATGACGGTTCCCTCGGTCGATCAGTTCGCGGCGCCAGCGGCGGCCAGCGCGCGATCGCGCAGCTCGGCTTCGCGCGCCTTGTGTTCCTCGCTGAAGCGCACGGCCATCGCGCACAACGCGGTCGCGGTCACCGCGAGGCCGAGCAGGCTCAGCGTCTGCTGCACGTCGCCGACACCCTTCAGCAGGAAAGCCGCGGCCACCGCGCCGACGTTGCCGCCCGCGCCGACGATCCCCGCGACGCCGCCGAGCGCCTTGCGATCGATGAACGGCACGAGCGCGTAGGTCGCACCGCACGCCATGTGCGTGAACAGGCCGAAGGCCAGCATCGCGACGAGGGCCATGCCGATGCCTTGCGCATGCGAGAACCAGATCAGCCCGAGCCCTTCGCCGATGATCAGCGCGCACAGCAGCGTCGCGCGCACGTCGAGGCTGCGGCGGGCGGCGATCTTGTCGGACAGCCAGCCGCCGAGCGCGCGGGCGAACAATGCGAGCAGCCCGAACATCCCGACCGCGAAACCGGCGTCCTTCAGCGACAGCTTGAAGTGATCGACGTAGTACAGCGCGGCGATGTTGTGAATGAACACCTCGACGCCGAAGCACGCGCCGTACGTGACGAACAGCATCCATACGCGGTAGTTGCCGCAGGCCGTGAAGAAGCTCGCCCAGCCGCCCTTCTTGCCGCTGTCGACCGTCACGCCCTGCTTGCGCAGCGCGACGAAATCGCCTTGCGGGCAGTCCTGCGTGAAGCGCCAGTAGGCCCATGCCATCACGAGCATCGCCACGCCCGGCACGACCAGCGCGATGCGCCACGACGAATCCTCGCCGAAGCCGAGCATCAGCCCGGCGGCGACGAGCAGCGGCATCAGCGCCTGCGTCGCGCCCGCGCCGGCATTGCCCCAGCCGGCCGTCGTCGCGTTCGCGGTGCCGACCACGTTCGGCGCGAACATCACCGACGTGTGGTACTGCGTGATCACGAAGCCCGCACCGATCGCGCCGATGCCGAGCCGGCAGATCAGGAACCACAGGTAGTCGTGCGTGAACGACACGGCGAACACGGGGATCGCGCCGAGCAGCAGCAGACCCGCATACACGCGGCGCGGGCCGAAGCGGTCGCACAGCGGGCCGACCAGCAGCCGCACGGCGATCGTCGCGGCCACCGCGGCGATGTTGATGTTGGCGACTTGCGCCGCCGTGAGACGGAATTCGCGTGCGATCAGCGGCATCAGCGGCGCGCACGCGAACCACGCGAAGAAGCAGATGAAGAACGCCATCCACGTCAGATGGAACGCGCGCATCGGCGCGGTGCGGAGGCTGAAGAGATCGATACGGGTAGCTTTGTCGGTCATGTCATCCGCCAAACGAAAAACGGCGTCCTGCGCACCCGGTCTCGTCGAGACCTGATGCGTAGGACGCCGTTGCCCATGAAGCCCGTTGCCGGGCGCGTCGGTATTCGGTACTGCGGACGGATCGCCATTGACCCGTCCGAACGAGCTAACGCAAGCGACGTGCCATGTCGGCGTCGATCGCGCCGCGAGCCCCGCCGCACAAGGCGCAGCGGGCAGCTGGCACGTCACCGCGGCGAGCCGCGCGCTCTCCGTCGCGATGCACCGGGGCACAGATGTGGTGCGCTGCAGCACTGTCGTCGTGCGGCATCGCGGTGCGCGCGGACGGGGCACGATGCACACCGATGCGGCATGGCGACCGCGCGCGCGTGGCGAGCACATGCGCGCTCGCGGCCATCGCACGGTGTGCGGCACCACGCCAAGGCTGCGTCGTCGCGCCGATTGGCCCGGATATTGCTGAACCTTTCTTCACACCGGCAACGGCGCCGGTGGGCAGTCCCCGCAAACCCTGCTCGCCCTTCACCGCGAGCCCTTCAGGACAACGGCGTCCCTCCGTGCACGGCACGGCCGGATGCCGGTGCGTTTCGACCGCCTGCCGCCGCCGAGCAACAACGCGATATCAGACCGCCGCAGCGATGCGATGCGGCACAGGAACACGACATGACGACAGGCAAAGTCACGCTGCTGGGCGCCGGCCCCGGCGATCCCGATCTCCTCACGCTGAAGGCGGTGAAGGCGCTGGCCGCCGCCGACGTGCTGCTGCTCGACGATCTCGTCGCGCCCGGCATCGTCGAGCTCGCGCCGCAGGCGCGCGTGATCCGCGTCGGCAAGCGCGGCGGCTGCCGCTCCACGCCGCAGGCGTTCATCGAGAAACTGATGCGCCGCTACGCGCTGCGCGGCGCGCACGTGGTGCGCGTGAAAGGCGGCGACGCGCTGCTGTTCGGGCGCGCCGGCGAGGAACTCGCGACGCTGCGCGCGGCCGCGATTTCGGTCGAGATCGTCAACGGCATCTCGTCGGGATTCGCCGCCGCTGCGAGCCTCGGCATCTCGCTCACGCACCGCGAGCACTGCCAAGGCGTCACGTTCGTCACTGCGCACCGCCAGGACCATGGCGAACCCGACTGGGCACGGCTCGCGGCAACCGGCACCACGCTCGCGATCTACATGGGGATGAGCCGCGTCGACAGCATCGCGGCGGGCCTGCTCGCCGCGCTGCCCGCGTCGACGCCGGCAGCGGCCGTGCAATGGGCCGGCACGCCCGACGAACGCCGCTGGACCGGCACGCTGGGCACGCTCGCGCGCGGCATCGAAGCCGAGCGGCTGGGCAGCCCGGCCGTGATCCTCGTCGGCGGCGCGATCGGCGCAGCAGCCGCGCAAGGCGCGAGCACGGCAACCGGCGCGGCGCTTGCGCGGGCCGCCTGACATGCGCGGTATCGCACGGCTTCGGCCGCTTCCCGGTTCCTGCACCTCCGGCCGCGCATGCGGCCTGCGTGCATCGTCCGCCCCCTGCATCGACGCGTCACTGCCCCTGTTGCCCGCCTCATGAGTTCGTCCGCCCTGCCCGCCCGCCTGCGCGTGCTGCTCGTCACCGACACCGACAAGCCGATCGGCGAACTCGGCGACGCGCTCGCGCGCCTCGGCTACGAGATGCTGAACGACGTCGCGACGCCGGCGCGCCTGCCGGCGGCCGTCGAGGAGCAACGCCCCGACGTCGTGATCATCGATACCGATTCACCGTCGCGCGACACGCTGGAGCAGCTCGCCGTCATGCATGCGACCGCCCCGCGCCCCGTGCTGATGTTCAGCCACGACGCCGACCAGGAACTGATCCGCGCGGCGGTCGGCGCGGGTGTCAGTGCGTATCTCGTCGAAGGGTTGTCGGCCGAGCGTCTCGCGCCGATTCTCGAAGTCGCGCTCGCGCGCTTCTCGCACGACGATGCGCTGCGCCGCCGGCTGGCCGACGTCGAGCGCGAACTCGCGGAACGCAAGCTGATCGACCGCGCGAAACGCGTGCTGATGGACCAGCGCAAGCTGTCCGAACACGATGCGTATGCGGCGCTGCGCAAGCGCGCGATGGATCAGGGCCTGCGCATCGTCGACGTCGCGCGACAATTGCTCGACGCGTCACCCCAGTCATGAGTGCCATGCATACCTCTCCTCCCGCCGCGCCGGAACGCGCGCATCTTCGCCTCGGGTTCGTCGCGCTCAGCGACGCGGCCCCGCTGATCGTCGCGCAGCGCCTGAATCTCGGCGCGCGTCATGGCCTCACGCTCGAATTGAGTCGCCAGCCGTCGTGGGCGGCCGTGCGCGACAAGCTGCTCAGCGGCGAGCTCGATGCCGCGCACGCGCTGTACGGGCTCGTCTGCGGGCTGCAGCTCGGCATCGGCGGCCCGCAGGCCGACATGGCCGCGCTGATGGTGCTGAACCGTAACGGCCAGGCGATCACGCTGTCGCGCGGCCTCGCCGACGCGTACCGCGAAACCGCCAGCGTGCGCGCCGCGTTCGCGACGCTCGGCCGCAAGCCGCTGCTCGCGCAGACCTTCCCGACCGGCACGCACGCGATGTGGCTGAACGCGTGGCTCGCGTCGCACGACGTCGATCCGCTGCGCGACGTGCGCAGCGTCGTGATTCCGCCGCCCGAGATGGTCGCCGCGCTCGCGGGCGGCGAGCTCGACGGCTTCTGCGCGGGCGAGCCGTGGCACGCGGTGGCCGAAGCGTGCGGCGCCGGCCGCACCGTCGCCGTCACGAGCGAGGTCTGGCCCGATCATCCGGAGAAGGTGCTCGCGACCCGGCGCGATTTCGTCGCGCTGTATCCGGCCACCGCGCGTGCGCTGGTCCGCACGCTCGTCGATGCGTGCGCGTGGCTCGACAGCGCCGCGCACCGCCGCGAGGCGGCCGACTGGCTCGCGTCGCCCGACGCGCTCGGCGTGCCGGCCCGGCTGATCGCGCCGCGCCTGCTCGGCGACTATGGCGCGGGGCCGTTCGCGACGCCGCCGCTGCCGATCCGCTTTCACGACGGCGGCGCGGTGAACCGGCCCGATCCGCGCGAGGGCCTATGGTTCCTGTCGCAATACCGGCGCTGGGGCATGCTCGACGGCTCGCACGACGACGCGGGCATCGCCGCGGCGATCGCGCAGACCGCGTTGTATGATGCTGCGGTCGCCGAAGGCGGCGCAGCGGACTCGTCGCGGGCGTAGGGCGTAGCCGTAGGGCGCACCGCGCAGTGCAGCCGGTGCGCGCCGGGGTCACGCCGAGCCGGCGGCCTTGCCGCTGCCCGCCTGTGCCGCCCATGCCGCTCTTGCGACACCGCCTCACCACCCCGTCCCCGCTCCGAATCGATGCCGAAACGAACGCGCGCGCCGCTCGACGTGCTGCTCACCGAAATCCGCGCGTGCCGTGCATGCGAAGCCGACCTGCCGCTCGGCCCGCGACCGGTCGTGCGCGCCCATCGCGACGCACGCATCCTGATCGTCGGGCAGGCGCCGGGCGCACGCGTCCATGCGAGCGGCATTCCGTGGGACGACGCGAGCGGCAAGCGGCTGCGCGGCTGGCTCGGCGTCGACGCCGACACCTTCTACGACGAGACGCGCTTCGCGATCGTGCCGATGGGCTTCTGCTACCCGGGCCGCGGCGCGAGCGGGGACAACCCGCCGCGCCCCGAATGCGCGCCACTGTGGATGGACCGGCTGCTGGCCGAACTGCCGTCGATCCGGCTCACGCTGCTGATCGGCCAGTATGCGCAGCGGCATTTCCTGCGCGGCGCGCGCAAGGCGACGCTGACCGACACCGTGCAGGCCTGGCGCGACTATGGCCCCGCGATCCTGCCGCTGCCGCATCCGTCGCCGCGCAACCAGGCATGGTTCAAGCACCATCCGTGGTTCGACGCCGAGGTCGTGCCCGAGCTGCGGCGCCGGATCGCGCTGCTCGCGGCAGGCTGACCGGGTGGGCGCGGGGGCCGCGCCCGTCCCCGTCGCGCCCGGTTCGCTGTACCATCGCGGCTCAACCGCGTCACGAACAACACGATCCTTCATGC
>NZ_JACFYV010000222.1:0-10789 GCF_016759955.1 Burkholderia sp. KCJ3K979 | reverse complement strand
CACCTCGCGCAAACCGCGCAGGTGATCGAGCAGCGGCTGCAGGAATTCAAGGTGCCGGTGACGGTGGTCGGCGCGTCGGCCGGCCCCGTGATCACGCGCTTCGAGATCGAACCCGCGCTCGGCGTGCGCGGCAGCCAGATCGTCGGTCTGATGAAGGACTTGTCGCGCGGCCTCGGCCTCACGTCGATCCGCGTCGTCGAGACGATCCCCGGCAAGACCTGCATGGGCCTCGAACTGCCGAACGCGAAGCGCCAGATGATCCGCCTGTCGGAAATTCTTGCCGCACGCGAATACCAGCATTCGCCGTCGCAACTGACGATCGCGATGGGCAAGGACATCACCGGCCACCCGGTCGTCACCGATCTCGCGAAGGCGCCGCACATGCTCGTGGCCGGCACGACGGGTTCGGGCAAGTCGGTCGCGATCAACGCGATGATCCTGTCGCTGCTGTACAAGGCGACGCCGGAAGACGTGCGGCTCATCATGATCGACCCGAAGATGCTCGAGCTGTCGGTCTACGAAGGCATCCCGCATCTGCTCGCGCCGGTCGTCACCGACATGAAGCTCGCGGCGAACGCGCTGAACTGGTGCGTCGGCGAAATGGAGAAGCGCTACCGGCTGATGTCGGCCGTCGGCGTGCGCAACCTCGCGGGCTTCAACCAGAAGATCCGCGACGCGGAAGCGAAGGAAAAGAAGATCGGCAACCCGTTCTCGCTGACGCCCGAGGATCCGGAGCCGCTGTCGACGCTGCCGCTGATCGTCGTCGTGATCGACGAGCTGGCCGACCTGATGATGGTCGCCGGCAAGAAGATCGAGGAACTGATCGCCCGCCTCGCGCAGAAGGCGCGCGCGGCCGGCATCCATCTGATCCTCGCGACGCAGCGGCCGTCCGTCGACGTGATCACCGGCCTCATCAAGGCGAACATCCCGACGCGCGTCGCGTTCCAGGTGTCGTCGAAGATCGATTCGCGCACGATCCTCGACCAGATGGGCGCGGAGTCGCTGCTCGGGATGGGCGACATGCTGTTCCTGCCGCCGGGCACCGGTTATCCGCAGCGCGTGCACGGCGCGTTCGTCGCCGACGAGGAAGTGCACCGGATCGTCGAGTACCTGAAGCAGTTCGGCGAGCCGCAGTACGAGGAAGGCATTCTCGACGGCCCGGCCGCCGACGGAGCGACGCAGGACCTGTTCGGCGACGCGCCGGACGCGGAAGCCGATCCGCTGTACGACGAAGCCGTCGCGTTCGTCGTGCGCACGCGGCGCGCGTCGATCTCGTCGGTGCAGCGGCAGTTGCGCATCGGCTACAACCGCGCGGCGCGGCTCGTCGAGCAGATGGAGGCGGCCGGTCTCGTGTCGGCGATGGGCATCAACGGCAGCCGCGAGGTGCTCGTGCCGGCCGCGGCCGACTGAGGCAGGCGGCCCGCCGGCCGCCGTTCATCGAGATGGGCGCGTCGTGAAACCAACTGCCTGAAATACGAAGGGCGCTGCATCGGCAGCGCCCTTCTTGCATCAGCCGGGAATCCCCGCGATTTACTGGGCGACCGGCACCAGCTTGAAGTCGACCGGCTTGCCGACCGCGATCTTCTGCGGATTCGCGCCGAGCTGCCCCGTTTCGACATCGCGACTGAACACGTAGAACGTGTCGCTGTCCTGGTTGCCGACGATCAGCCACTTGCCGGTCGGATCGATCAGGAACTCGCGCGGCGTCTTGCCGAGGCTCGACTGGCGGCCGACGTGCTTCAGCCGGCCGTCGGCCTTGTTCACCGCGTAGATCACGAGATCGTTCGCGTCGCCGCGGTTGCTCGCGTACAGGAAGCGGCCGTCCGGCGACAGGTGGATCGCGCCACCGCCGACCTTGCCCTTGAAGCCCGGCGCCGTCATCGGCAGCGTCTCGATCGGCGTCAGTTTGCCGTCGTGATAGCCGAACACCTCGACCGACGCGTTGAGTTCACTCGTCACGTACGCGAACCGGCCGTCGGCGCTGAACACCATGTGACGCGGGCCCGAGCCCGCCTTCACCGGCGTGTAGCGCGTGTCGGTCGGGCTGATCAGCCCGCGACTGCCGTCCACCGTGTAGCGGTAGCCGTAGATCTTGTCCGCGCCGAGATCCTGCACGAACAGATAGCGGCCGTCCGGCGAAAACACCGTCGAATGCACGTGCGCGCCGTCCTGGCGGCCCTTCACCGGCCCGGTGCCTTCGTGGTGGACTGTCAGCACGGCCTGACCGACCGCGCCGTCGTCGCGCAGCGGAAGCACCGCGAAGCTGCCGCCCGGGTCGGCCGCGACCGAGTAGTTGGCGGTGACGAGGTACTTGCCGTCCGGCGACAGCGCGAGATAGCACGGATCGTTCCCTTCCGACGATACGCGGTCGATGAAGCTCAGCGCGCCCGTCTTCGCGTCGAAGCGGAACGCGCTCACGCCGCCGCGCTGCGTCGCCGGCCCGTCGTCGCCGGGCAGTTCGTTGACCGCGTAGACGGTGCGACCGTCGCGGCTCGGCAACAGGTACGACGGATTCACGGTCTTCGCCGACGACACCGGCGCGACGCGGCCGCTCTTGGTATCGAAGCGGTAAACGTAGATCCCGTCGCTGCCGCCGCCCGTATAGGTGCCGACGAGCAGGTTGTAAACGCCGTCGGCCGGGGCGGACGATTGCTGCGCGAATGCGTGGGTCGCGGACAGGGAAAGCACGATCGCGAAACCTTTCATCCAGTGAGCGAACCTAAGCGGGAACCCTCGTGTCGAAGCGCGTGCGTCACGCTCGCGTAAACGGTTGGGCATTGAATCCTCCTTGCATCGAGTCGCTTCAAGTGTTGAGATAGGACGAAACGCCGGCCGTTCACGCGCTCCGCCGCCCGGCCGAGTATACGGGGCGCGGCGCCCGCGCGTGAAGTCGAGGGCGCCGACGTCCGCATTGTGAAACTCGAATACCCAAGGATCGCCTGCCCATGCCCGCCCTGATCGAAGACTACGCCCTCGTCGGCGACGGCCACACGGCCGCGCTGATCGCAAAAGACGGCTCCGTCGACTGGCTGTGCTGGCCCCGCTTCGATTCGGGCGCCTGCTTCGCGGCGCTGCTCGGCACGCCGGAACACGGCCGCTGGCTGCTTGCTCCGGCCGCCGACGCCGCGATCACACACACGACCCGCCGCTATCGCGGCGACACGCTGATTCTCGAAACCGATTACGAAAGCGCCGACGGCGCCGTCACCGTGATCGACTTCATGCCGCCCGGCAACGGCTGGTCCGAACTGGTGCGGATCGTCGTCGGCCGCCACGGCAAGATGAAGATGCGCATGGAACTCGTGTTGCGCTTCGACTACGGTTTCTCGATTCCGTGGGTCACGCAACTGACCCGCGAGGACGGCATGAAGGCCATCGCCGGCCCCGATACCGTCGTGCTACGCACGCCGGTGCCGCTCACCGGCAAGAACCTCCATACGCTCGCGGAATTCACGGTCGGCGCCGACGAGCGCGTGCCGTTCTCGCTCGGCTACGCGGCGTCGCACATGCGGCTGCCGCCCGCGCGCGATCCGCTGTCGATGCTCGCGCGCACCGAGAACTACTGGCTCGAATGGTCGGGCCGCTGTCAGGTGCAGGGCCGCTACGCGGCCGCCGTGCGCCGCTCGCTGATCACGCTGAAGGCGCTCGCGTACGAGCCGACCGGCGGCATCGTCGCCGCGCCGACCACGTCGCTGCCGGAGAAGATCGGCGGCAACCGCAACTGGGACTACCGCTACTGCTGGCTGCGCGACGCGACGATCACGCTGCTCGCGCTGATGCGCGGCGGCTACTACGACGAGGCGCGTGCGTGGCGCACGTGGCTCGGCCGCGTGATGGCCGGCTCGCCCGAGCAGATCCAGATCATGTACGGAATCGCCGGCGAGCGCCGGCTGCCGGAAATGGAGCTCGACTGGCTGCCCGGCTACCAGGACTCGCTGCCGGTGCGCGTCGGCAACGGCGCCGCGAACCAGCTCCAGCTCGACGTGTTCGGCGAGGTGATGGCCGCGCTGCACCTCGCGCGCGTGGGCGGCCTGCAGGCCGACGACACGGTCTGGTCCGTGCAGTGCGCGCTGCTCGACCATCTCGAGAAAATCTGGCAAGAACCCGACGAAGGCATCTGGGAAACGCGCGGCGGCCGGCGCCATTTCACGTTCTCGAAGGTGATGGCGTGGGTCGCGTTCGACCGCGCGATCAAGTCGGCGGAGATGTTCCGGCTGCCCGGCTCGCTCGACCGCTGGCGCGCGCTGCGCGAGCAGATCCATGCGGACGTCTGCGCCAACGCATGGCACGAAGGCAAGCAGGCGTTCGCGCAGAGCTACGGCAGCGACGAGCTCGACGCGAGCGTGCTGCTGCTGCCGCAGCTCGGCTTCCTGCCGCCGGAAGACCCGCGCATCGTCGGCACGGTCGAGGCGATCGAACGGGAATTGCTGCACGACGGGCTCGTGATGCGCTACCGCACGACCGAATACGACGACGGCCTGCCGCCGGGCGAAGGCACGTTTCTCGCGTGCAGCTTCTGGCTGGTCGACAGCTATGCGCTGCTCGGCCGGATCGACGACGCGCATCGGCTCTTCAGCCGCCTGCTCGCACTGTCGAACGACCTCGGGCTGCTCGCGGAGGAATACGACCCGGTCGCCGGGCGGCTCGTCGGCAACTTCCCGCAGGCGTTCTCCCACGTGGCGCTCGTGCACACCGCGATGAACCTGATGCACCACGAAGACGCGATGGCGCGCGCGGCCGGCCAGCCCGCGCCGGCCGTGGCCACCGGCCGCTGAACGGCGCGCGCGGGCCTTGTTCAGAGATCGTCAAATCGCAACACTTTGATGAAAACCCGGGGAAATGTTGCATTGCACCACCGATCGTTGTCCGATATGATCGACGAGATTGTCCGGCTGCAATGCAACATGGCCGGTCGCTGACCCACACGGCACGCCGCGACGCCTCACGCCGCCCTTGCGCACCGTCCCCCACGCGGGAGTAGCCTGCATGCTTTACCAACTGCACGAATTCCAGCGGGCCATGCTGAGCCCGCTCACGGCCTGGGCCCAGGCCGCCTCGAAGTCGTTCGCGAATCCGTCCAGCCCGTTCTCGCTGATGCCCGGTGCCCCGCGGATGGCGGCTGCCTATGAGCTGATGTATCGGCTCGGCAAGGATTACGAGAAGCCGGAATTCAACATTCATCAGATCGTCAAGGACGGCCACAACATTCCGATCGTCGAGCAGACGATCATCGAGAAGCCGTTCTGCCGCCTGCTGCGCTTCAAGCGCTATTCGGACGACGCCGACGCCGTCACGCAACTGAAGGACGAGCCGGTCGTGCTGGTCTGCGCGCCGCTGTCGGGCCACCACTCGACGCTGCTGCGCGACACCGTGCGCACGCTGCTGCAGGATCACAAGGTCTACATCACCGACTGGATCGACGCGCGGATGGTGCCGGTCGAGACGGGCCCGTTCCACCTGCACGACTACATCGCGTACATCCAGGAATTCATCCGTCACATCGGCGCGCGCAACCTGCACGTGATCTCGGTATGCCAGCCGACGGTGCCGGTGCTCGCGGCGATTTCGCTGATGGCGAGCCGCGGCGAGGACACGCCGCTCACGATGACGATGATGGGCGGCCCGATCGACGCGCGCCGCAGCCCGACGTCGGTGAACTCGCTCGCCACGCAGCACTCGACCGCGTGGTTCGAGAACAACGTGATCCATACGGTGCCCGCGAACTATCCGGGCGAAGGCCGCCAGGTGTATCCGGGCTTCCTGCAACACACCGGCTTCGTCGCGATGAACCCCGAGCGGCACGCACAATCGCACTGGGATTTTTACCAGAGCCTGCTGCGCGGCGACGAGGACGACGCCGAAGCGCACCGCCGCTTCTACGACGAGTACAATGCGGTGCTGGACATGGCCGCCGAGTATTACCTCGAGACGATCCGTGTCGTGTTCCAGGAATTCCGGCTCGCGGAAGGCACGTGGGACGTCGAAGGCGAGCGCGTGCGGCCGCAGGACATCAAGCACACCGCGCTGATGACGATCGAGGGCGAACTCGACGACATCTCGGGCAGCGGCCAGACGCACGTCGCGCACGAGCTGTGCACGGGCATTCCGCAAGACGATCGCCGCAGCCTGACCGCCGAGAAATGCGGCCACTACGGGATCTTCTCGGGCCGCCGCTGGCGCACGATCATCTATCCGCAGCTGCGCGACTTCATTCGCGAGCATGCGCTGGAGCCCAAGCCCGGCGCGACGAAGTTGCCCGTCGATGCCCAGGATGCGACCGCGATCGGCGTCGTGCCGGCCGCCAAGCCGGAGCCGGAAACCGCGGTGCGCGCCACCGCCGCGAAACGCACGCGCGCGAAGGCGCCGGCCGTGACGGTCGCGCCCGCCAGGACGCCCGCCGCGAAGGCCGCGCCCGCCGCGAAACGCACGGCTGGCAGCCCGCGCGCAAAAGCCGCGCGGGTCCGCAAGGCCGCCTGACGCGCCGCGTTCCGACGCAAAAACGCCGCCGTTGCTTGACGCAACGGCGGCGTTTTTTATTCGGCAGCGGCCGCGAGCGGGCAGCTCATCGGCTCGTCCGTTCGTCGCGTCAGCGCCGCAGCAGATAAGCGAGCAGCACCTCAGTGTTCATCCGGACCATCTCCGCGCGCTCGTCGGTGTCGGTGAAGTCGCGGCCGAGCGTCGCGGCGAGCGTGAAGCGGTTCGACACGATGTAGTAGCCGAGCCCGGACAACGTCACGTAGAAGCGCAGCGGATCGACGTCGCCGCGGAACAGCCCGGCCTTCTGGCCGCGCATCAGCACGTTGCCGAGCTTCGCGACGATCGGCGACATCATCTCGCGGATCCGCGTCGACTTGTGCAGATAGCGCGCTTCGTGCAGGTTCTCGTTGTTGATGAGCCTGAGCAGCTCCGGATGGTCGCGGTAGTAGTCCCAAACGAAATGCGCGAGCCGCGTGACGGCTTCGACCGGCGCGACGCCGTCGAGATCCAGCACGCGCTCGGCCTCGGTCAGCGCGGAGAACGCGTGTTCGAGCACCGCCGTGAACAGCTGCTCCTTGCTGCCGAAGTAGTAATAGAGCATGCGCTCGTTCGTTTCGGCCCGGCGCGCGATCTGGTCGACGCGCGCGCCGAACAGCCCTCCATTCGCGAACTCTTCGGCTGCCGCCATCAGGATGCGGCGGCGCGTACCTTCAGGATCTCTTTTGATTTTTGGCTGATTCATGGTGGCGCTTTGCTATGTGAGCCGCTTGATTCGGACCGACACCCCCACCGCCTCGGCGCCGGCCGCCCTGGAACGGGCGCGCCGCGGGCGGCCGCCCTCCTGCTGAGCCCCTGCAAAAAAGCGGTTCGATTATGCGCATAGACGGCGTCCGGCGCAATGCGGGAAATCGGCGATAATCGAGCTTTGGCCAACCTTTCCGGCCGCGCCCGGCGCGGCCGACCGAGAGCCATTCGGCGCCGCTGCGCCCGTTGTCAGCCTGTTGTCACCGTGACCGACTCCAAAACACTCGCGGATCGCATCGAAGATCTGCTTCCCCAGACGCAATGCACGAAGTGCGGCTATAACGGCTGCCGTCCGTACGCCGAGGCGATCGCCGCCGGCGACGCGAACTACAACCAGTGCCCGCCCGGCGGCGCCGAAGGCATCGCGCGCCTCGCGAACCTGCTCGGCAAGCCGGTAATTCCGCTGAACCCCGTCAACGGCAGCGAGCATCCGCGCGCGGTCGCGTTCATCGACGAAAACCTGTGCATCGGCTGCACGCTGTGCATGCAGGCGTGCCCGGTCGACGCGATCGTCGGCGCGCCGAAGCAGATGCACACGATCGTCGCGTCGCTGTGCACGGGCTGCGACCTGTGCATCCCGCCGTGCCCGGTCGACTGCATCGCGATGCTGCCGGTGACCGGCGATCGCACGGGTTGGGATGCGTGGTCGCAGGAACAGGCCGACGCCGCGCGCGAACGCCACGACCTGCGGCTCGCGCGCGAGCGTCGCGAGCGCGAGGCCGCCGAAGCGCGTGCCGCCGCCCGCCGCGCGGCCAGTGCCGCCAAGCCGGTTGCGGAGTCCTCGGCAGCGCAGCCCGGTTCGCAGCCGGACACGCCGGCCGCCGCCGCGCCGGCCGACGATGCCGAAGCGAAGAAACGCGCGATCATCGCCGCCGCGCTCGAACGCGCGCGCAAGAAGAAGGAAGAACTGTCCGGGCAAGGCGCCGGGCCGAAGAACACCGAAGGCGTAAGCGCGGCCGTCCAGGCGCAGATCGATGCGGCCGAGGCCCGCCGCAAGCGGCTCGCCGAACAGCAGGCGCAGCGCGATGCCGAAGCCGCATCGGGCAGCAACGACCACGACAACGACGATCCGGACGGCCCGTCCGCGCCGCCCGACCAGAACGCTCCATGAACGCCAGCAAACGACGCGCGATCTACGAAACGCTGCAGAGCCTCAATCCGCATCCGACCACCGAGCTCGAATATTCGACGCCGTTCGAGCTGCTGATCGCCGTGATGCTGTCCGCGCAGGCGACCGACGTGTCGGTCAACAAGGCGATGCGGAAAATGTTTCCGGTCGCGAACACCCCGCGACAAATCGTCGCGCTTGGCGAGGAAGGCGTCACCGAGTACATCAAGACGATCGGCCTCTATCGCACCAAGGCGAAGAACGTGGTCGCGACGTGCCGAATCCTGCTCGAGCGCTACGACGGCGAGGTGCCGGCCGATCGCGAAGCGCTCGAAGGCTTGCCGGGCGTCGGCCGCAAGACCGCGAACGTCGTGCTGAACACCGCGTTCGGCCAGCCGACGATCGCGGTCGACACGCATATCTTCCGCGTCGCGAATCGCACCGGGCTCGCGCCGGGCAAGGACGTGCGGGCCGTCGAGGCCGCGCTCGAGAAGTTCACGCCGAAGGAATTCCTGCAGGACGCGCATCACTGGCTGATCCTGCACGGGCGTTACGTGTGCAAGGCCCGCCGGCCCGAATGCTGGCACTGCGCGATCGAGCCGCTGTGCGAGTTCCGGCCGAAGACGCCGCCGCCGAACGAATAAGCATCAGGCAGCGCGGGCGAGCTCCGCAGACGCCGTCGCGACGCCCGCTCCCTTCCCCGCTTACGCGTTGGATGTCGCCGTCGCGTCGTCGGCGGCCGCGCCGCCCGCGCGCACGAGCGCCAGCACGGCCGCCAGAATCGCGACGCCACCCGCCCACTGCAGCGGCGACAACGCTTCCCCGAACAACAACGCCGCGAGCGCGACCGTCACGACCGGTTCGAGCGTCGACAGCATCGACGTGCGCGCGGCACCGAGCCGCTCGAGCCCGGCGAAGAACGCGAGCATGGCCGCGACCGTCGACACCAGCGCGATCGCGAGCATCGACGCCCAGCCGCCGGCCGTCGCGGGCCAGCGCGGCGGCGCGCCGAACGCCGCCGTTCGCACGACGGCGATCGCGACGAGCGTCGCGGTGGCCGACAGGCAGATGATCGCGGTGGTCGCGAGGGGATCGACGCCGCGCGTCGCCTTCGTGCCGCCGACGATGTACAGCGAGTAGATCACCGCGGCGGCCAACGCCAGCGCGATCCCGAGCGGCTCGCCGTGCCCGCCGCCGACCATCAGCGCCGAACCCGCGACGCACAGCACCAGCGCGACGGCCTTCGCCCGCGTCAGGCGCTCGCCGAGCCACCACGCGGCCAGCAGCGTGACGAACGCCGGGTACAGGTACAGCAGCAGCGCGACGAGGCTCGCCTGCGCGTGCTGCAGCGCGCTGAAATAGCAGAACGACTGCCCGACGTAGCCGAGCGCGCCCATCGCCACCAGCGGCACGAGCGCCCGGCCGCGCGGCCAGGCGACGCGGCGGTGCCGTGCGATCGCGGCGAGCACCGCGCCGCCGATCGCGAAGCGCACGATCAGCAGCCCGAGCACGTCGACGCCGGCCGCATACGCGTAGCGGCCGAAAATCGCCATCGCGCCGAACGCGGCGGCAGACAACGCGACGTAGAACGCGCCCTGCAGGGCGGCGGACGATGAGCGAACGGTGACGGTCATGATGAAACGGGCGAACGGGGCGCCGTGACGGGAATCGTCGGAGTGTAGCCGCGCGGCGGCGCCGAGCCTAGCCAGCGCTTACCCGTTGCGCGGCGGGCGGCCGCGCGTTCCGCGCCGACCGCTCCCGGGGCCGGCGCCAGCGCCGTCCGCCGCGCCGGCGTACAATGCTCGACGCGGCATGACGCCGTCCGAATCACGACGTTTCCCCACCATGTTCAATCCAAGCCGCGACGACGTGCGTCGCTTTTTCACCGAGACCTGGCGCAAGCAGCGCGCGGGCGAAATCCTGACACCGCTGGAAGCGATCGCGGCCGACTGGATCGTCGAGCATCCCGAGTACCACGACGACCTGGCCGACGCTGACGGCGCGGCGGCGCGCAACTACATGCCCGAGGAAGGCCGCACCAACCCGTTCCTGCACCTGTCGATGCACCTCGCGATCAGCGAGCAGTTGTCGATCGACCAGCCCCCCGGCATCCGCGCCGCGCACGACAAGCTGGCCGCGAAGCTCGACTCGACCCACGACGCGCAGCACGCGATCATGGAATGCCTCGGCGAGACGATCTGGGAAGCGCAGCGCACCAACACGCCGCCCGACACCGACGCGTACCTGCAGCGCATCCTGCGCCGCGCGTCGCGCGACTGAGTAACCGTCTTCCGAGTCAAGCCCGATGAAGTGAATCGTCCCAAGGCGTGTTGGTTTTGACCATGGCATTGAGCATGGTTAGGAGCTTGCGCATGCAGGCAACAAGCGCGACCTTGGACA
>NZ_JACFYV010000221.1:0-10813 GCF_016759955.1 Burkholderia sp. KCJ3K979 | reverse complement strand
CCCCGCCGTAACTTTGACGGCATCGACCTCGGCCCGGACGGTACCTTGCGCGTGGCGTACCACGTCGAGAAGTCCGAGCATGGTTCCGCCGGAAGCGTGGTCTATCGGCTCGGCTGGGAGCAATCCGGGTTCGCCCTGGATGCCGTTTTGCCCGAACAGGTGGTCGTCAACCTGTCCTCGTCCCCGATCGCGTCGAATCACTATGCGCTTTACGCGCTGTCGCGCCTCGGCGAACCGCGTAATTTAGATAATCCCGCCGACAAGGGAAAACGCGTCGGCGCCATTTCCACCTGGACGAACGATGCGCCTGAGCAGGTGCGGCAGCTGCATTCGTTTGACGACACGCTGACGCTCGATAGTCTGAGCGTGGGCCGGGACGGATTGCTGCTCGTCTACGCAACCGACTCCAGCCGCAACGGCACGCCGCTCGATGTCACGTTCGTCAGCAGCGACGGTGGGAAGACCTGGAACTCGAGCAAGGACAAACCGGCTCAGGGCGGGTATTTCAATGCCCAAACGAACACACTGTATTCGCTGGTCGCCTATACGCTCAAGAAGCGGCAGTTCTGATCGTTCCGATGCGATTGCCGCGGGGCCCGGTCGCGATTCGGGTGCCGGTTCCGCGGCAGTGCATATCGAGCGCGCGGCGCCGCCTGCCGCACGGATCGACTTCCTGTAGCCGCGTGCAGCGGCGCGGCTATCGGCGCGCGGCAAGCCCGCCCGTCACTGGTCGCGCCGCGGCTCGAACACGAACGGTTGCGTGAGCAAGAAGGGATTCGCCGTCGCGCCGGTCTGCACGCAGCTCGCGTGCGTCATCGCTTCGACGGCCGCGCGATCGGCCGCCGCGTTGCGGCTGCTCGTCGTCACGGTGACGTTCTGCGCTTCGCCGGACGTCGTCATCAGCGCGCGCACGAGCACGGTCGCCGGGCGCGTGAGCGGCTTCGCGGTATCCGGATAGACGGCACGCGGAATGTGGCAGGTCAGCTTGCTTTCCTGCGACGACGACAGCATCGCGCAGCCGGAAAACAGCATCGCGACGGCGGGCAGGGTCAGGTAGGTCGAGCGAATGGCCATGGTCGAATATCGTTCTTCAGCACTGTTCTGGGCACACGCGCCGCGCAGCCGAGGCCTTCCCCCGCCCGCATCGCGTGTGTCGCACTGCGCCGCGGCCATCGGACCGGCGCCCCGTTACGGCCGCACGGCCGAGCGATGCCCGGCCGCGATCCTGCTCGGCGCAATCCCCGGATAACCGGGAAGTGTGCCGTATTGGCACCGCCTGCGCCCCACGCCGACGCGCACGCGAGCCCTTTCGCGCATTGTGCCCGCGCCGCCCGGTCAGCAGGCGGCGATTTGACAATGGTTGACGCGAATCGCCGCCCCTTCGACCCGAATCCAAGCGATCCGCGACGTAATCGATAGCCGATCGGCTCAGCGCGTGATGCGCCGGGCCATGTTGCGCCGACGACGTCAGCCCGCTTTCATCACGGCCAGACAAACGCCGGAATTCCCCGTTCCGGCGCGCACGACACGCGTCAATCCGAATCGTCGTCGTCCGAGTCGTCGCCCTCGTCGGCCGGCGCTTCCCCGTATTTCGCGACGACGGCCGCCCTGAACGTCTTCAGCGCCGGCTCATCGCCGCACAGCTTGTACAACGCGGCCAGCTGTTGCGGCCAGTCCTTCAACTCCTTCGCAAACACATGCAGGCGCGCGACGGTATCGAGCGCGTCGGCTTCGCGGTCGGCCAGCGCCTGCAGCACCGCATAGCGGCGCAGCACCGTCTCGCCGGGCAGCAGCGCGATCGCGCGCTCGTGCGCGGCGAGCTTGAGCGGCAGGTTGTCCGGCGAAATGGTCAGCAGCGTCGCCGCACCGTAATCGCCCCACGCGCCGAACAGCAGCGACGGCGCATCGCGATACTGCGCGGCCGGGCTGCTGCCGTAATAGAGCACTTCCGCGCGCTGGTAGTCGCGCAGCACGGGCACCGCCGCCAGCACGCCGCCGAACGACAGCACCGCGAACAGCCCGAATGCCGCACGCCCCGGCAGGATGCGCAGCGGCTTCACCTCGAGCAGCCCGATCACGAACATCGCCGGCAGCAGGAAGAACATGTATTGCTGCGGATACTCGACCAGCGCATGCATCAGCAGGATGCCGATCAGCGCGAAGCCGAACACGCGCATGCTCGACTGCGGCGCCCGCACCGTGCGCACGAACCACATGACGAGCGTGACGGCGAGCACGCCGAGCCCGACGAGACCGGACTTCGCGAGCAGGTCGATGAAGATGTCGTGCGAGTTGTTCGCGATCTCGACGCCGCCGAGCGTGCGCACGAGCGCAAACTGGTGCGACGGGAATTCGCCCCAGCCGACGCCGAGCAGCGGATGCTCGCGGAACATCGCGAGCCCGTACTTCCACAGCGCGAGGCGCGGCGCGATCTGCCCGGCGTCGCGCATCCGGTCGGCGGCCGACTCCGCGAGATTCAGGTGATAGTGCACGTTGGCCCAGCGCACCGCGACGTTCACCGCGATGAACGCGACCGCCAGCACGACCGGTATCAGCCACGCACGCGCATTGCCCGGCGTGCGGCGCGATTCGACCCACGCCATCCAGAAGCCCGCGACGACCATCACCGCCACCTGCAGCCACGGCCCGCGCGACACCGTCAGCGCGAGACCGACCGACAGTACGAGCGACAACGCGAGCCAGGCCCACACCGCGAGCCGGCGT
The DNA here is from genome assembly GCF_016759955.1 of Burkholderia sp. KCJ3K979. NCBI lineage: Bacteria > Pseudomonadati > Pseudomonadota > Betaproteobacteria > Burkholderiales > Burkholderiaceae > Burkholderia > Burkholderia sp. KCJ3K979. The sequence continues at coordinate 8,089 of NZ_JACFYV010000221.1, read as the reverse complement.
GTCTGGACCAGATACAGCGCGCCCGCGAGCGCGAAGGCGATGTAGCTGGCCAGGTGGTTCGCCTGCGCCATGTTGCCGTACGGACGACGGTCGACCGCGATGTTGTACACGACGACGAACGGCGAGACGGCCGCTTCGAGGTGGAACAGCTGCACGATCTGGGTACCGACCGCGAACACGCCGCCCACGAGCAGCGCGCCGGCCATCATCCGCGACACGGTTTCCGCCATCCCGTCGCGCGCGAGCGCGTAGCCGGCCTGCATCGCGACCAGCGCGGCCGCGAGATAACCGACCGCCAGCCAGTTCATCGACGGCACCTTGAGCGGGATCAGCGCGACCTGCGCGATCAGCACCGCCGCAAAACCGAGCGGGACGACGAACGCGGCCGGCGCGGCAAACGGCTCGGCCGGACGGCCGGTGCGCGCGAGCAGCACGACGGACACGCCCACCAGCAGATACAGCACCAGCGCGGAAAACTCGGAATAGAAGGTCGGGATCGGATACGTGTGATTCGTGATCGCGTACGGCACGATCAGGGCGACAGCCAGCGCAACGAGCGACAACGAACGGGAAAAAGTAGAAGGCATGAGCGAACCGGATGTCAGCAACCGGCGCACTATACAAAACTTTCCCTGCTCTGTGCGGGGCCGTCGCTCCGGGAGCCGGCGCCGGGCTGCGGCCCCGCCGGCCGAAGCGGCGACCGGCAGGCCGCAGGCGCCGCCGCCCTGCTTCTCCGCCAGCCTTATGCGCGGCACTCCGCGGGCGCATATTTCGCGGGCAGCGTCGCGGCGTTACCCGGCAACGGCCCCGCTCCAGGCGCCGGCAGCGACGACGCGTCCTTGCCGGCCGCGAAGCATTCCCACGCGATCGCGCCCGCTTGTATCGCGCCCTTTTTGAGCGGCACGCGCGCGGTGGGCGCCTCGGCCTTGTCGGGCGCGGACGGCACGAGCACCAGCGTATTGGTGCCGGCCGCGGCGACGCGGGTGGTGAAGGAAACCGTGATCTGGCCGGTGGCGCCGTCGATCGCGACCGATTCGACGTTGCGGGTCCCGGCCGGCGGGCTGTAGCCGCCGTCGAGGCTCGCGCCGCTCGCGGCGTTGTCGGCGACCGCGAGCCGCGCGGACGACGCGAGCGCCAGCCCCTCGCCGACGCGCGAGCGCGCGAGGTAATCCTGGTACGCGGGAATCGCATAGGCCGCGACGACCCCGACGATCGCCAGCACGATCATCAGTTCGATCAGCGTGAAGCCGGCCAGCCGCCAGCGCGACGACGGCCGGTTCGCGTGCCGCAGATCGGCGGCAACGCGACGGAACAGGGAAACGGAAAAGGCTTCGAACATGAACAGGCTCCGGAAACGAAAAACGCCTGCCGATACAGGCAGGCGTCTCGATCGTAGCCAGCGGGCCGCGAAGCCGGCAGTCAGCCGGATGGCCAGTCAGTGCGCGTGCGGCACGCTGCGGCGTTTCCTGAGCGCATAACCGATCGCGACGACGAACAACGCGCCGACGATGCTCGCGCCGTAGACCACTTCCGGCGCATCAAGCACCGGCCAGCGGTCGCCGACCGGGTCGTTCACGATCAAGCCGCCCGCGATCCAGCCGAGCAGCCCGGCGCCGAATGCCACGACGACCGGGAAACGGTCGAGCAGCTTCAGCACCAGCGTGCTGCCCCACACGATGATCGGCACGCTGACGATGAGCCCGAAGATCACGAGCGCGATCCGGTGCGACGGATCGGCCTGCTCGGCCGCGCCGGCGATCGCGATCACGTTGTCGAGGCTCATGACCGCGTCGGCGATCACGATCGTCTTCACGGCGTCCCACAGCCGGTCGGCCGGCTTGATGTTGTCGTGCGCGTCGGCGGCCGGCGCCATCAGCTTGATGCCGATCCACAGCAGCAGCAGGCCGCCGCCGAGCTTCAGGAACGGCACGTCGAGCAGCGCGACCGCGAACGTGATCAGCGCGACACGCAGCAGGATCGCCCCCGCAGTGCCCCAGACGACGCCGCGCAGCCGCTGGTTCGCCGGCAGGTTGCGGCACGCAAGCGCGATCACGACCGCGTTGTCGCCGCCGAGCAGGATATCAATGATGACAATCTGGAGAATGGCGCCCCAGTGCAGCGAGGTCAGGAATTCGAGCATAGCGGAGAGGAAAGGACAACGGCCGCCTCGCGGGCGGCCCGGTTCATCGTAGGCGCATGCAGAACGCATGCCCGGTGCTTACGAATTCATTGCGGGAGCATAACAAAAAACGCCGGCAAAGCCGGCGTTTTTTGCAGGACGAGCCCAATGGAAATGATTACAGCGCCTTCTTCAGCAGACGGCCCATTTCCGACGGGTTGCGCGTGACGGTGATGCCGCACGCTTCCATGATTTCCAGTTTCGCTTCGGCCGTATCCGCACCGCCCGAGATCAGCGCGCCGGCGTGGCCCATGCGCTTGCCCGGAGGCGCCGTGACGCCCGCGATGAAGCCGACCACCGGCTTCTTCATGTTGTCCTTGATCCACTCGGCGGCGTTGGCTTCGTCCGGACCGCCGATTTCGCCGATCATCACGACCGCATCCGTATCCGGATCGTCGTTGAACATCTTCATCACGTCGATGTGCTTCAGACCGTTGATCGGGTCGCCGCCGATACCGACTGCCGACGACTGGCCGAGGCCGAGTGCCGTCAGCTGGGCAACCGCTTCATACGTCAGCGTGCCCGAACGCGACACGACGCCGATGCGGCCCTTGCGGTGAATGTGACCCGGCATGATGCCGATCTTCAGTTCGTCCGGCGTGATCGTGCCCGGGCAGTTCGGCCCGAGCAGCAGCGTCTTGCGGCCTTCGCGACGCATGCGGTCCTTCACTTCGATCATGTCACGGACGGGGATGCCTTCCGTGATGCAGATCGCGAGATCCAGGTCGGCTTCGACCGCTTCCCAGATCGCAGCGGCCGCGCCTGCCGGCGGAACGTAGATGACCGACACGGTCGCGCCGGTTTCCGCCTTCGCTTCCTTGACGCTCGCGTAGATCGGAATGCCTTCGAAGTCTTCGCCGGCCTTCTTCGGGTTCACGCCCGCGACGAATGCTTCGCGGCCGTTTGCGTATTCACGGCAGGCGCGCGTATGGAACTGACCGGTTTTGCCGGTAATGCCCTGCGTGATGACCTTCGTGTCCTTGTTGATCAGAATCGACATGTATTTTGACCTCTGTTCGATGGGCGTCGCGTGCAAACCGCGCCGCCCTACGTGTTCATTAGCGCGTGCTTACTTGCCTGCGGCAGCCGCGACGACCTTCTGCGCAGCCTCTTCCATGCTGTCCGCCGAGATGATCGGCAGGCCCGAATCGGCCAGCATCTTCTTGCCGAGGTCCTCGTTCGTGCCCTTCATGCGCACGACCAGCGGCACGTTCAGGTTCACGGCCTTCGAACCGGCGATCACGCCTTCCGCGATCACGTCGCAGCGCATGATGCCGCCGAAGATGTTCACGAGGATCGCCTTCAGGTCCGGGTTCTTCAGCATCAGCTTGAACGCTTCCGTGACCTTCTCGGTCGTCGCACCGCCGCCGACGTCCAGGAAGTTCGCCGGTTCGCCGCCGAACAGCTTGATCGTGTCCATCGTCGCCATCGCGAGGCCCGCGCCGTTCACGAGACAGCCGATGTTGCCGTCGAGCGAGATGTACGCGAGGTCGAACTTCGACGCTTCGATTTCAGCCGGATCTTCTTCGTCCAGATCGCGGTACGCGACGATTTCCGGGTGACGGAACAGCGCGTTCGAGTCGAAGTTGAACTTCGCGTCGAGTGCGGTGACCTTGCCGTCGCCGGAGACGTTCAGCGGGTTGATTTCGGCCAGCGATGCGTCGGTTTCCCAGAATGCCTTGTACAGGCCTTGCAGGATCGCGCGCGCTTGCGGAATCGACGCAGCCGGCACGCCGATCTTCGCGGCGAGGTCGTCGGCCTGCGCGTCCAGCAGGCCCGTCGACGGCTCGACGATGACCTTGTGGATCAGTTCCGGGTGCTTCTCGGCGACTTCTTCGATGTCCATGCCGCCTTCGCTCGAGCCCATCAGCACGATCTTCTGCGAGATGCGGTCGACGACGAGGCTGACATACAGTTCCTGCTTGATGTCGGCGCCTTCCTCGATCATCAGACGGTTGACCTTCTGGCCTTCCGGACCGGTCTGGTGCGTGACGAGCTGCATGCCGAGGATCTGGTTCGCGTATTCGCGGACCTGCTCGATCGACTTCGCCACCTTCACGCCGCCGCCCTTGCCACGGCCACCCGCGTGAATCTGAGCCTTCACGACCCATACCGGGCCGCCGAGCTCTTCCGCCACCTTGACGGCCTCGTCAACCGAGAACGCCGGCTTGCCGCGCGGTACCGCGACTCCGAATTTCCGCAGGATTTCCTTACCCTGGTACTCGTGAATCTTCATGCGTGATTCCCTTCAGTCTGAGAGTTGGATGAAAAGTCGCTTAAGACGCTTCTTCGAATGATTTCCGTTCATTCCTTCGTGCTGCCTTCACCGGGCAGATCCGGCCGAATCGGGCCGTACCAGCGCGGGTAGTACTGCCGCACGACCTCACCGTCGAATCGCAGCGCGCGGCAGCGGCCGAGCTGGAAAGGCGGTTCGGCGTGCGCGCCGTCGTGATCCGGCCCTTCGCCGCCCTCCTCGCGCACGTTCCACACGTCACCGGCGAACGCCTGGATCGCGGCCGTCGGCAGCACGGCGCACAGTTCGGTGAGATGGGAACAGCCTGCGACGCCGGCGAGCAGCCGGTTCGCGTTGCGGCGGAAATTGCGGAAGAGATTGAGCCCGATGAGGGCCCGATAGGTGGGCGGGGCGGATTGACAATGACCAGGATAGGGCACCCATTCCGAAGACGCTTCGGCGTCGACGACATTGAGGTCACGATCGATGGTCACGCGCAGCCAGAGTTCGTGGATCGGCAGACCCTGGGGCCGGATGCCCGACGCAAGCGCGACATCGCGCGGCTTGTGGTCGGTCAGGCAGGCTTCGATGTCCCACAAGCCGTCGCCGCGCTCGTAGGCTTCCGCTCGGATTGCGCGTCGATGTCGCAACTGACGGGGCACGGGCTCGGATAGCGGCATGCTGGAGGTTGAGGCCGAAGAGGAAAACCCGTGGATTTTAGCATATTGGGTATTTGAGACAGTTTGCCGCGACGGCGGGTATTCCCGCCTGTCCGGAAGCGGTTGCAATGCAGCAAAATCGCGCGCCACGCGCGCGACCGGGCGGCTCAGTCGTCGATCGGGAAATCGTCGCCGACCTTCAGCAACTTCACGATGGTCGCGCTCGAGAAGCCGCGCGCGGCCAGGAAGCGCGCCTGCTTCGCGCGTTCGGCGGGCGTTTGCGGCAGTGCACCGAATTTCTTGCGCCAGACGGCCTGCGCTCGCGTCAATTCGGTCTCGCGCAATTGGGCATTCACCTCTTCGACGAGACTGTCGCCGACCGCATGGCGCTTCAGCTCGCTGACGATGCGCGCGACGCCGACACGCGACGCGCGACGATGCACGAGGCTCTCGGCGAAGCGTGCGTCGGACAGCCAGCCTTCCTGTTCCAGCGCATCGAGCACCGGTTCGATGGACTCGCCTTCGTCGACGTAGGGTGCGAGCTTGCGCGCGAGCTCCGCGCGGCTGTATTCACGCCTCGACAGATAGCCGAGCGCGCGGCCCTTCAACGACCGCGGCGGCTTCGACGACTTGCGCTCGCTGGCGCCCGGCGCGTCGCTCGAAGCAGCGCCGCCGGAAGATGCGCCGAAAGACGCACCGGCTGCGCGGCGTGTGCGGCGCGGATGCTGGCTGCTGCGCGTATAGACATCTTCCGTCGCGGGCGCATCGGCTGTGCGATCGGCCGGGGCGCGATCGCCCGGGAAGCGGACACCGGACACGCGACGGCGGGAGCGATCATGCGCGTCGAACGACTCATCGTCGTCGAACGGATCGTCCGGTGCGGCAATCTCAAATGAAACGAGGGCATCGTCGGATGCCCTCGTCGCGGTGCGGTTCGCGGCGTTGCCGCCTGCGCCCCGCCGGTCAGCGCCCGAGGAACCGGCTCGCCGGCCGGAGCGACCCGCCGTTTCGGGCACGTCGCTCTCCTCCGGCTCGCCAGCCTGACCTCGGCGCACAACCATTACTCTTCTTCGTCCAACGCCTCGGCTTCGTTGGCTACGCCATCGGGCATGCTGACGACACCGAGCGATTCGCGGATGCGGTTTTCGATCTCGCGTGCGATTTCCGGATTCTCGCGCAGGAATTCACGCGCATTGTCCTTGCCCTGGCCGATCTTCTCGCCGTTGTAGCTGTACCAGGCGCCTGCCTTGTCGACGATCTTCGCCTGCACGCCGAGATCGATGATCTCGCCCTGACGCGAAATGCCTTCGCCGTACAGGATGTCGAAGATCGCTTCGCGGAACGGCGGCGACACCTTGTTCTTGACGACCTTCACGCGGGTTTCGTTGCCGATCACCTCGTCGTTCTTCTTGATCGAGCCGATCCGGCGAATGTCGAGACGCACCGACGAATAGAACTTCAGCGCGTTGCCGCCCGTGGTGGTTTCGGGGTTGCCGAACATCACGCCGATCTTCATCCGGATCTGGTTGATGAAGATCACCAGGCAGTTCGTGCGCTTGATCGTGCCGGTCAGCTTGCGCAGCGCCTGCGACATCAGGCGAGCCTGCAGACCCGGCAGCGAATCGCCCATCTCGCCTTCGATTTCGGCCTTCGGCACGAGCGCCGCGACCGAGTCGATGACGATCATGTCGATCGAGCCCGAGCGCACCAGCGCATCGGTGATTTCGAGCGCCTGCTCGCCGGTGTCCGGCTGCGAGATCAGCAGTTCCGGCACGTTCACGCCGAGCTTCGACGCGTACTGGACGTCGAGCGCGTGCTCGGCGTCGATGAAGGCTGCCGTGCCGCCGATCTTCTGCAGTTCAGCGATGACTTGCAGCGTGAGGGTGGTCTTACCGGACGATTCCGGACCGTAGATCTCGACCACCCGGCCGCGCGGCAGGCCGCCAACGCCCAGCGCGATGTCGAGACCCAGCGACCCCGTGGAGACGACCTGGATATTCTCGGCCGCCTCGCCGTCGCCCATGCGCATGATCGAGCCCTTGCCGAACTGCTTCTCGATCTGCGCGAGTGCGGCCGCCAGCGCCTTGCTCTTCTCGGCGGTCATCCCGGAGCCCTTCTTGCTATCTTCCATGAATCGTCCTTTGCTATGATGAGCAGCGTCTGTTGGAGGCGCGCCCGCTTCAAGCGCTGCCCACGAATGCAGACACTGTATAAAAAAACAGTGTTTTGTGCAAGCCCGCAATGCAAAGCGTTGTGCACGAATAACTTCGGAGACAGCCGCGCCGGCGCGAACGCCCTGCCGGCACCGGTCAGCAACATGCGAATTCTCATCGCCGAAGACGACAGCATACTCGCGGACGGCCTCACCCGGTCACTCCGCCAATCGGGCTATGCCGTCGATCACGTGAAGAGCGGCGTCGACGCCGACACCGCGCTGTCGATGCAGACTTTCGACCTGCTGATCCTCGATCTCGGGCTGCCGAAAATGTCCGGGCTCGACGTGCTCAAGCGCCTGCGCGCGCGCAATTCCAATCTCCCCGTGCTGATCCTGACCGCCGCCGACAGCGTCGACGAACGCGTGAAGGGGCTCGACCTCGGCGCCGACGACTACATGGCCAAGCCGTTCGCGCTCAACGAGCTCGAGGCGCGCGTGCGCGCGCTGACCCGGCGCGGCGCCGGCGGCGGCCCGACCGTCGTGCGCCACGGCTCGCTCGCGTTCGACCAGGTCGGCCGCATCGCGTACGCGAACGATCACGTGCTCGATCTCTCCGCGCGCGAGCTCGGCCTGCTCGAGGTGCTGCTGCAGCGGATCGGCCGGCTCGTGTCGAAGGAACAGCTCGTCGATCACCTGTGCGAATGGGGCGAGGAAGTCAGCAACAACGCGATCGAAGTCTACGTGCACCGGCTGCGCAAGAAGATCGAACCGAGCGGCGTGCGGATCTCGACCGTGCGCGGCCTCGGCTATTGCCTCGAGAAGGTCGCGCCCGCGACGCCGGCCGACACGGCGGCGCCCCAGCC
>NZ_JACFYV010000220.1:0-10914 GCF_016759955.1 Burkholderia sp. KCJ3K979 | reverse complement strand
CGGCGGGCGCCGCACGCGCAGCGGCCGCGCCCGTCGAACCCGGCGCGGCATTGCCCGATGCGGGCGAGGTGAGCGACGCGATCGACGCGATCGATACCGTCGTCGCGCTCGACGCGATCGGCGTGCCGCAGGCGTCCGTGCCCATCGCCGTCGACGCGTCGTCGCCGGACCCCGTCATTTCCGCCGCGCGGGCGCGCGGCGCCGTCCGCAGCGCGATGCCGTTGCGCAAGCAGGAGGACGCATGATCGCGGAACTCGTCATCGGCTTCGTCGTCGGTATCGTGATTGCGGTACCGGTGTGGATCGTCGCGCAGCACCTCGGCATCGGCCGCGGCTTCCATGCGCCGCGCGGCATCGACCGGCGCGACGCGGTACCGTGCGAGCTCGTGCCGGTCGCGTTGCGCGGCCGTCTGCTGCCGGGCGTCGGCGGCGCCGAAGCCGGCACTCGCGACAGCAAGGCGGCACGATGAAGACGATCGCCCTCACGTCGACGACGGGCGGCGCGGGCCGCACGACGCTCGCCGCCGCGCTCGCGGTGCTGCTCGCGCGCCGCGGCCGGCCGGTCGTGGCCGTCGAATTCGATGCCCAGAACCTGATGGGCGCGACGCTCGGCCTCGATACGCTGGCCGAGCACGGTCTGGCGCACAGCTTGCTGGGCGGCCCCGAACCGTGGCACGCGCATACGTGGCGCAACGCCGACGGCGTGCTGTTCGTGCCGTACGGGCAAGTCGATGCGGCCGGCGCCGCCGCGTGCGATGCGCGGCTCGTGGCCGATCCGGCCTGGCTGTCGCGGGCGCTCGACGAAATCGCGTTGCCGGCCGACGGCGTCGTGCTGGTCGACACCGCGCGCTATCCGTCGCCGCAGGCCGAACAGGCGATCCGGTGCGCTGACCTGACGCTCGTCGTCGTGCCGCCGGAGCCGGTCGCGTGCGCGACCACGGCCGCGCGGCTCGGCGCGCTGCGGGCCGGCGGCGGCGAACTGCAGATCGTCGTGAACCGGCTGAATCCGGCGCGTGACATGCAGCGCGACGCGCTGGCGATGCTGCGCGCGGTCGCGGGGCCGGCGTCGATGCTCGAACAGCGCATCCACGTCGACGCGGCCGTGCCCGAAGCGCTCGCACGCGGCAGCTGGATCTTCGACGACGCGCCGTATTCGCAGGCGTCGCACGACCTGAACGGCGTCGCGAACTGGGTCGACACGTGGCTGACGGCGGCCGTTGCCGGCCGCGCCGGAGCCATGCGATGAACGCCGCGCTCGGGGCGCGACTGCGTGCGTTCGGCCGTCGCGCGGCCGACTGGTGCGCGCGCGGCATCGGGCTGCCGGCGCAACGCACGCGGGTCGACTGGCTCGTGCGGCTGTTCTTCCACGCACCGCCGCCCGGCCGGCCCGATCACGTGCGCCTTTGGGTGCGCGTCGCGTTCCTGCGGCTCGCGCACGACTGGGGCGTGCTGCAGCCGCTCAGCGTGCGCGAATGGCTGTGGCGCGCGATCGTGCGCGCGCCGCGCGGGGCCGACGGCCGGCCCGCGCGCGATCCGCTCGCGTGGTTCGATACGTTCGTGGTGCCCGTCTACGTGGCCGGGCGCGCGGTCGGCCGGCGCATCAACGCGATGCTCGAGCGTTTGCCGTGGGTGCGCTGGGGCAGCTGGCTCGATGCGCGCGCGAACGGCGTCGGCCGGCGCCGCTGGCTCACGCCGCTGCTGCTCGTGGCCGGCGCGATGCTGTGGGCCGCGGCCGGGATGTCGCCGCTGATGCCCGGCGCGCAGTTCGCGTTCTTCGCGATGGTCGCGGTGCTCGCGCTCGCGCTGCGCCGCCTGCCGGGCCATCTGCCGACCCTCGCGCTCGCGTCGCTCGCGCTGCTCGCGACGGTGCGTTACGTGTGGTGGCGCACGACCCAGACGCTCGACTTCCGCAGCCCGGTCGAAGCCGTCGCCGGCTACCTGCTGTACGGCGCCGAAGCCTATACGTGGATGATCCTGCTGCTCGGCTTCGTGCAGACCGCGTGGCCGCTCGACCGGCCGATCGTGCCGCTGCCCGACGATCCGGACACCTGGCCGACCGTCGACGTCTATATCCCGACCTACAACGAGCCGCTGTCGGTCGTGAAGCCGACCGTGTTCGCCGCCCAGAGCATCGACTGGCCGAGCGCGAAGCTGCGCGTGTACCTGCTCGACGACGGCCGCCGCCCCGAGTTCGCGGCATTCGCGGCCGAGGCCGGCATCGACTACCTGACGCGCGACGACAACCGCCACGCGAAGGCCGGCAACATCAACCGCGCGCTGCCGAAGACGCACGGCGAGTACATCGCGATCTTCGACTGCGATCACGTGCCGACGCGCTCGTTCCTGCAGACGACGATGGGCGTGTTCCTGCGCGACCCGAAGTGCGCGCTGGTGCAGACGCCGCACCATTTCTTCTCGCCCGATCCGTTCGAGCGCAACCTCGGCACATTCCGGGAGATCCCGAACGAGGGCAACCTGTTCTACGGCCTCGTGCAGTCGGGCAACGACCTGTGGAACGCGACGTTCTTCTGCGGTTCGTGCGCGGTGCTCAAGCGCAGTGCGCTGGAGGAGGTCGGCGGTGTCGCGGTCGAGACCGTGACCGAGGACGCGCACACGGCGCTCAAGCTGCATCGGCGCGGCTATACGTCGGCGTACCTGCCGACCGTGCAGGCGGCCGGCCTCGCGACCGAAAGCCTCGCGGGCCACGTGAAGCAGCGCACGCGCTGGGCGCGCGGGATGGCGCAGATCTTCCGCATCGACAACCCGTTCCTCGGGCGCGGGCTCGGCTTCATCCAGCGGATCTGCTACGGCAACGCGATGCTGCATTTCTTCTACGGGATTCCGCGGCTGATCTTCCTGACGATTCCGCTCGCGTACCTGTTCTTCCACCTGTACTTCATCAACGCGTCGTCGCTCGCGCTCGCGAGCTACGTGATCCCGTATCTGGTGCTCGCGAACGTCGCGAACTCGCGGATGCAGGGGCGCTACCGGCATTCGTTCTGGGCCGAGGTCTACGAATCGGTGCTCGCGTGGTACATCGCGCTGCCGACCACCGTCGCGTTCTTCAGCCCGAAGCACGGCAAGTTCAACGTGACCGACAAGGGCGGCAAGATCGACGAAGGCTACGTCGACTGGTCGACGTCGAAGCCGTATCTGGTGCTGTTCGCGCTGAACGTGCTCGCGATCGTCGCCGGCCTGTGGCGGCTCGTGGCCGACCAGGGCGACGAGGCGTCGACCATCCTGATCACGCTCGGCTGGACCGTGTACAACCTCGCGATGCTCGGCGCGGCGCTGGCGGTCGCGCGCGAGACGAAGCAGGTGCGCGTCACGCACCGGATCGCGATGCGCGTGCCGGCGATGCTGCTGCTCGCCGACGGCTCGACCGCCGCATGCTTCACGAGCGACTACTCGACCGGCGGCCTCGGGCTCGAGGCGGTGCCGGGGCTGCCGCTCGCCGCCGGCGACACGTTGACGGTGTGCGTGACGCGCGGCGACCGGGCGTTCCCGTTCCCGGTGCGCGTGACGCGGGTGACGCCGACTCATGTCGGCGTCAGCTTCGAGGAACTGACGCTCGAACAGGAACGTCAGCTCGTGCAATGCACGTTCGGCCGCGCGGATGCGTGGCTCGACTGGCACGAAGGCGCGCGGCCCGACACGCCGCTCGGCGGGCTCAAGGAAGTGCTGCGGATCGGGCTGGACGGCTATGTACGAATGTGGAAGGGCGCGGCGCGCGGCGTGCAGGCGATGCTCGCGCCGAAACTCGATCGCGCGCGCGACTGACGCGGTGCGCATCATGGAGTGGGTTAGATGACGTTCTGGAATCTGTATTTCATCCTGAAGTTCGCGCTGTTCGCGACCGGGCGCCTGCAGCCGTTCTGGCTCGCGAACCTCGCATTCGCGGTGGCGCTCGTGGCGAGTGCGCCGGTCCGGTCGCGCGCATGGCGCATCGTCCGGCAGATCGTGGCGGTCGCGATCGCGGTGCCGTTGCTCGCGCGCGAGCTGCATGCGCCGTCGCTCGCCCGTCTCGCGGAGGCCGCGCGCGAAGTCAGCACGTTCCGCCTCGACTACTGGATGGAACTGCTGCCGCGCCTGTTGCCGCCGGTGCTGGCGCTGACGATCGTCGGCGTGCTGATCGTCTATTTCATCGTCAATCGCTGGCTGCGCGTCGCGACGTTCGTGGTGGCCGTGCTGGTGGTGATGCCGCTGTGGCAGGCCGGCAGCGGGCTGATGGCGCGCGTCGTCGCGCCGGCCCAGCCGCAGGCGAACGTGGCGGGCGCCACGCGCGTCGACCAGCCCGAGGATCACAACGCGGCGCTCGCGACGTTCCGCGCGCAGGAGTCGCAGCGGCAGGTCGCGTTCGGCCATCTCGGCAGCGATCCGGCCGCGCAGTTCGACGTGATCGTGCTGCACATCTGTTCGCTGTCGTGGGACGACCTCGATGCGGCGAAGGTGCGCAATCACCCGATGCTGAGCCACTTCGACTATCTGTTCACGAACTTCAGCACGGCCGCGAGCTACAGCGGGCCGGCCGCGATCCGCGTGCTGCGCGCGAGCTGCGGGCAGGAGGCGCATGCGGACCTGTACAAGCCCGCACCGCAGCAGTGCCACCTGTTCTCGCAACTGGCGGGCGCCGGCTACACGGTCCAGTCGTTGCTGAACCATGACGGCCATTTCGACAATTTCCTGCAGGTGATCCACGACAACATCGGCGTGGCCGATGCGCCGATGATCTCGAACGCGGCCGCGCCGGTCGCGATGCACGCGTTCGACGGCTCGGCGATCAAGGACGACTATGCGACGCTCGCGAACTGGTACGCGCAGCGCGCGTCGGTGCCGGGGCCGGTCGCGCTGTACTACAACACGATCAGCCTGCACGACGGCAACCGCGTGGTCGGCAGCGCGCTGACGAGCATCGACTCGTATCCGCAGCGCGCGACGAAAATGATGACCGACTTCGACCGTCTCGCCGACCTGATCGCGCAATCGGGCCGCCGCGCGGTGATCGTGTTCGTGCCCGAGCACGGCGCCGCATTGCGCGGCGACAAGAACCAGATCGCGGGGCTGCGCGAGATTCCGACGCCGCGCATCGTGCACGGGCCGGTCGGCGTGCGGCTCGTCGGCTTCGCCGGCAACCACGGCGCGACGACCGTGATCGAGCAGCCGACCAGCTTCCTCGCGCTCGCGCAGTTGCTGTCGAATCTCGTGTCGAACAGCCCGTTCAAGCCCGGTGCGACGCTCGCGCAATACGCGGCCGATTTGCCGCGCACGCGGATGATCGGCGAGAACGAGGGCACGGTGACGATGCAGACGGCCGCGGGTTACGCGGTGAAAACGCCGGACGGTGTATGGATCGACGAACAGTGACGATAGCTGGCGAAGGCGACGACGATCGCCTGTCGCAACCGAACGACGTGATCGGCCTCGCGCGGCATCTGCCCGCGCTCGATCCCGAGCGCTACGTCGACGAACAGGCGCGCCGCGCGTTCGACGCGTCGCTCGATCGCTGGCCGACGCTCGCGAAGCTGATGGGATTGAAGGCCTGAAGGCACCGCGGCCGGCCCGGATACCGGGTTTTATTGAGCATGGTTGACACGAAACTAGACCGGTCTATATCATTTGGCGCAGTCCACTTGGCGCACGTGTCAGGCTATTCCGTCGAATAGCCGCGCGAGCCGTGCGTATGTTTTATTCGGCAAATGGGCGATAAAAGTCAAATAACGGAGGGTCTATGCGTTCGGCAAGCGCTTTTCTCGTGGGGCTGACGGTTTTGCTGGTTTCCGGCTGCGCGGGTATCGCCGGCAGCACCAACATGCTGACCGACGACAAGATCAAGTCCAGTACCGCCGGCACGCTGGGGTACTCGCCCGATGAACTCGTCATCGTCAACCGCCGCACCGAAGGGACGAATACCTACGTCAACCTGAAGGCCAGGGACGGCAAGGAGTTCGCGTGCACGATCAATGGCGGCAATCTGCTGTCTTTCGGCATGACGAACCCGCCGGTGTGCAACCGCAAGGGGCAGCCGCGCCAGGGTGGCCCGTTCTCTTGAATGTAAAGGTCGGACGGTCCGCCCAATGACCGGCGCCGTCGTCTGGGCCGTCCGGCGATCCGGCGGTCATCGCGGATTCATTGTGTTTGTCTTGTGTCGGTCGGGTGCTGCCATGTCGTATCACATTCGGATCGTGTGCCGAACGGTAGCGGTGTGCGTGACCGCGGTCGCCGCACTGTCGGGGTGCGCGGGGATGTTGACCGCCTCGTCCGGTCCGCAGCCGGAACGCGTGGCGGCGCAGAAGGAAGAAGGCGCCCGCTATACCCAGACGCTGACGTCGTTCATCGCGCTGGTGTCGAACGCCCAGGCCTCCACGCCCGACAGTCGCGCCAGAATACTCGACGCTTACCAGCGCGTCCTGTATCAGTACTCGGTGGCTGCCGTGAACTGGGTGCGGCTCGTCCATCCGGCGCTGCAGCCGCTGCCGCTGTCCCTGCAGCCGCTTCCCGCGCCGACGGGCACGCCCACGACGGCCGAGGTCGATCGCGGCTATGAACACGCGATCGAGATGCGGGTGGCGATGTGGGATATCGGCGAGGCGGCGATCTGGGGGAAGACCTCGAAGATGTCGATCCCCCGCTACCGCGGCACCGCGCCTGCCGTGCCGATGCCGCCGCCGCTGCCGCCATTCCAGGACGTGCGGGATTCCCGGTATGCGAGGCTGGTTGCGCTGACGAAGCAGGCGGACGACGCGCAGCGTGCGTCGATCGAGCAACAGCGGCAGGTCGAGGCCAAGGAGTTGGCCAAGGCGCTTGCCATGGCGAGGGCCGTGCCGTACTCGCCGCCGCAAGCGCAGGGCCAGCCTCAGCAGGAACAGCGCTGGTGTACGCAGTCGGGTGGCGGAGTCGTGGGCCGCGTGCCGTGCTGAGCCTGCATCGCCGGGCGGCCTCGGTCGCCCGTTGCGCGTTGCGTTATGCCTTGCGTGCTGGCTGGCGCGTCCATTCGCTTTCTTCGCCCGGCACCTTGCCGAACGACTGATCGGCCCATGCGGCACGCGCCGCATCGATCTTCGCGCGCTCGCTCGATACGAAATTCCATTCGATGAACCGCTCGCCCGGCAGGTGCGCACCGCCGAGCAGCATCACGCGCGCGCCGTTCGTACTCGCCAGTGCAACGCTCGCGCCCGGTTCGAGCACGGCCATCGTCGCGGGGGCGAGCGACGTGCCGTCGACGCTGAGGTCGCCGTCGACGAGATACACGCCGCGTTCCTCATGTTCGGCATCGAGCGCCAACGTGCCGCCTGCCGCGAATTCCGCAACCGCATAGAGCGTCGGCGAGAACACGGCGACCGGCGACACGAGCCCGAACGCGGTGCCCGCGATCACGCGCACGGTCACGCCGTCGCGCGTGAACGACGGCAGCGTGTCGGCCGCATGGTGAACGAACGCGGGCGTCGTGTCTTCATGCTCGACCGGCAGCGCGACCCAGGTCTGGATGCCGTGCACCGGCTGCTCGCGCGGGCGATCCTCGTCGGGCGAGCGCTCCGAATGCACGATGCCGCGGCCGGCCGTCATCCAGTTCACGTCGCCCGGCACGATCTTCTGCCGGAAGCCGAGGCTGTCGTGATGCATCAGCGAGCCGTCGAACAGGTAGGTGACGGTCGCGAGCCCGATGTGCGGGTGCGGCAGCACGTCGATGCCGCGCCCGGCCGGCAACACGGCCGGCCCCATCTCGTCGAAGAAGATGAACGGGCCGACGAGGCGCGCGGCGCGCGCGGGCAGCACGCGGCGCACGACGAGGTTGCCGATGTCGCTTTCGCGCGGCGTGAGCAGGGTCTTGATCGAGGCGGACATGACGGGAATCTCGTGACGGTGGCGGTGACGGTGGCGGGAAATGCTCAGGCGATCGCCGTGTCGATCGTGATCGGATGCGTGAGGATCTTGTGCACCGGGCACGCATTCGCGATCTGCAGCAGGCGTTCGCGCTGCTCGTCGGTCAGGTCGCCGTCGAGCGCGATGCGGCGCACGATCGTGCTGCCCGCGCTGCCCGATTCGTGCGCGAGCTTCACGTGCACTTCGTCGAGCGGCCAGCCTTTTCGTTGCGCATACATCTTCAGCGTGATCGCGGTGCATGCGCCGAGGCTCGACAGCAGCAGCGCGACGGGCGTCGGCGCCGCATCGCCGCCGCCGAGCGCCGCAGGTTCGTCGGCGCGCCACTGGTGGACGCCATCGGTGAAGTGGACGAGATAATCGACCGGGCCGATGCTCGCTTCGACGGACAGTTCGCTCATTGTGGTTCCAGGTGGGAAAGGGGACGGGCCGGGGAGGCCGAACGTTACGGTTCGAGCAGGCGTTGCAGCCGCAGCTCCTCGAAATCCAGCTCGGATTCTATGCGGTGCAGCACCGCGTCGTCGACCCGGCCGTCGCGATGCAGGTCGAGCAACGCGTCGCGCGACACGCCGACCAGCTCGAGCTCGACGCGCAGCATCCGCGCGCGCACGTCCGCGGGCTCCGCGCCGTCGCGATGTGCGTGCTCGTTGAACGCGACGCGGCTCCGGTATTCGGTCAGCAGTCGGTCGAGCGACGCGCGTTCGAGGCCGGCGCCGCGCTGCTCGCGCGCATCGAGCTCGGCGAGCGCCGCGCCGAACGTGTGCGCACGCACCGCATGTTCGGACATCGTGCGGCGCGCGGCCGGGCGCAGCTTCAGCACGCGGATCAGCGGCGCGAGCGTGCCGCCTTGCACGACGAGCGTCGCGATGATCAGCAGGAACGTGCTGAACAGGATCAGGTCGCGGCCGGGAAAGTTGGCCGGCAGCGCGATCGCGGCCGCGAGGCTCACGACGCCGCGCATGCCCGACCAGCCGAGTACGACGGCTTCGCGCCACGACCACGCCGCGTGGCCCGCGCGCCGCGCGCGCAGGCGGCCCGGAAGCCACATCGCGACGAATACCCACACCACGCGCGCGCCGATCGCGGCGGCCGTCGCCGGCAGCGCGACCCGCAGGCCGGCCATCAGCACCGCACCTTCGTGGTTCACGCCCGCGAGAATCGCGTGCAGCGCGAGGCCGATCAGGATGAACACGAGCGCGTCGAGCACGAACACGATCGCTTCCCACGTCGCCTTCGCCTTGATCCGCATGTCGGCGCCGAACACGCGATGCTGGCGCACGCCGAGCACGAGGCCGCAGGTGACGACCGACAGCACGCCCGAGCCGTCGACGGCTTCCGCGATCCCGTAGCTGCCCCATGCCATCGCGAACGTCACGACGATGCCGAGCATCGGTTCGCGCAGGCGCTGCAGCACCCAGCACATCGCATGGCCGCACGCGAGGCCGACCGCGATGCCGATCAGCGTGAGCGAGAAGAACAGGCCGGTCGCACTCGCGGTCGTGATCGTGGCGGCGAGCGCGGCCGATACGGCCATCTGGTACAGCAGCAGGCCCGACGCATCGTTGACGAGGCTTTCGCCCTCGAGCACCGCGACGAGCCGCGCGGGCAGCGGGTGGCGCTGCAGGATCGCCTTCGCGGCGACCGCGTCGGGCGGCGACACGATCGCGCCGAGCGTGAAGCACGCGGCCCACGGCAGCGCGGGATTCGCCGCATGCACGGCGAGCGCGACCGCGATGGTCGTGAACGCCACGGCCCCGAGCGCGAGCGACGCGATCGATGCGAGCTCCTGCCGGAATTCCTTCCAGGCGGTGTAGAACCCGCTCGACATCAACAGCGGCGGCAGCACGGCCGCGAGCAGCAGCGCCGGGTCCATGTCGGGCACGCGCTTGCCGGCGACGGCGACCACGCAGCCGCCGAGCAGCAGCACGACGGCCGGCGGAATCGACACGCGCTCGGCGAGCCAGGTGAGGGCGCCCGCGCCGCAGATCAACAGCAACAGGTAATGGAACAGCTCGACGTTGGTCATGCGCGGCAGGCGGCGATGGGGTGGATCAAGAAGGCTTGCGGTCGTTCGCGGCGCCGCCCGGCAGCGCGCCGAACATGTGCTGGCTGCACTGCGCGTCGCGCCATGCGGTGTTCAGCCGATGGCCGGACAGCATCCGGCGCGCGACGGGCAGGATCTGTTCGCCGGCCAGCATGCCGAGCAGGCCGACGAGCGCGATGATCGGCGGTGCGGGCGAATTCACGCCGATCGCGCCGTAGATCACGCCGGCGAGGATGCCGGCGAGCAGCGACAAGACATACGGTTTCATGGTGGTGCGCCTCGTGATGGCCGAGCGGCGCCGGAACGGCGCCGTCAGAGTCTTGAAAGCGTAGCGGGTTTGCGTGAAGAAAAAAAGGGCGGGCGGCCCCGGACGGGCATTCGTTCAGGAATCGGATCGATTCCATTCCTTGGGTGTTCGCGCCGCGCGTTTGCGGCTTAAATATTTCGGCCCGGATGACGATCCGGCGCCGACGCATTTCAGGCTCCTCCCGTTTTCACGGTCGAGGCAGGCCCCCCCTTTTTTCGTTCACAGGACACCTTGCGCCATGAGCAACCCGAAACTCGAAGTACTGACGCCGCAGAACAGCCAGCTGATCTTCATCGACCAGCAGCCGCAGATGGCGTTCGGCGTGCAGTCGATCGATCGGCAGACGCTGAAGAACAACGTCGTCGGGCTCGCGAAGGCCGCGAAGGTCTTCAACATCCCGACCACGATCACGACGGTCGAAAGCGACAGCTTCTCGGGCCACACCTATCCCGAGCTGCTCGACGTGTTCCCGAACCAGAAGACGCTCGAACGCACGTCGATGAACTCGTGGGACGACCAGAAGGTGCGCGACGCGCTCGCCGCGAACGGCCGCAAGAAGGTGGTCGTGTCGGGCCTGTGGACCGAGGTCTGCAATACGACGTTCGCGCTGTGCGCGATGCTCGAAGGCGACTACGAGATCTACATGGTCGCCGACGCATCGGGCGGCACGACGCAGGCCGCGCACG
>NZ_JACFYV010000021.1:0-60180 GCF_016759955.1 Burkholderia sp. KCJ3K979 | reverse complement strand
TTGGTGCTAGTGTCAAGGGGGCGACGTGTCGATCCGGGTATTGCGCCACGATTGCATTTTCGTCCCCATTATTCTCCCATGGCGCGCAGCGTTCCTTTGTTTGTGGGTGGGTTCGAGTCCGGCCTCACGCACCAGAAGTCGAACGTACCCTGTCAGGGGCCGTTCGCGAAAAAGCGCTGCCGGTCGGCTGACCGCAGCGCTTTTTTGTTGATGCCGGCTTCCTCGCCACACATCCGGACCTCGTCCGAGCAATCGGCCGCGTGTAATATCGTGCTCGCTTTTCATACAAGCAGCACGACGACACCGAGGGGCCACCGATGCAACACACCTTCCGTATCCCGATTTCCATTCTGGCGCTGATGCTGGCCGCGCCGGCCTTCGCCAATACGCCTGCCGACAATATCGCGTGGAGCGCCAAACCCGTGAAGACGGTCGCATCGTCGTCGGCATGCACCGCGTACTCGGGGCGCCCAATATCGGGCAACGGCCAGCCGCTGTCGACCGAGGGCGTGCTGAAAACGCTCGGCACGTTGGCGGCCGGCGCCGCGCTGGGTGCCGTCGCCGGCGGATATCAGGGCGCAGCCCCGAATCCGTGTCCGCTGCCTGGCCTGTGATTCGCTGGCAAGCGGATCGCGGAGCGCGCCGCTTCAACTGAAGCAAACACGATACGAAGCGCCGCGCGTCGCCTGACCGCGGCGCTTCGTCGTTTCCGGTGCGCCTATTCCCAGAAGCTGCGGATCGCGACGGCCACGATCACCGGTACCGAGAACACCAGCGGAATCGCGAAATACTGCGCTTCGCGATCGACGACCCAGCTATAGATCACCCACGCCGCACCGATCGCGAACGTGATGAGCCCGACCGTCACGGCGGCGATGTTCAGGGCCAGCTTCGACGGCTGGCGGCGCGTTTTGGTGTTGTCATTGTCGCGCGGGGACGATTTCATCGGAAGAGTGCGGCCTCGTGCCGGAACAGGGGTAAAGACACAGGAAACCCCATCCGCACGGATCGCGCAAGGGCCGGCGTGGGCCGGCCCCGTCACGTCCGTTCCCGCGCGTTACAACCCGAACGACGCGGCCAGTTCGTCGAGCAGTTCGCGCTGGAACGCGACGAACCGCTCGCCCGGCTGCTGCGCGATCGCCAGGTCGAGCATCGGATCGGCGACCTCGGTGCGCACGCCTGCCAGTTCCTCGACGATCGCGAGCCCGCAGAACGGCACGTACGCCTCCGAATAACCGCCTTCGTGAACGATCACGAGCCGCCCGCCGCAATGGCGCTGCGCGGCTTGCTTCACCGCGCGCGTCATGAACCGGTAGCTGTCGGTATGCAGCTGCATGCGCGCGAGCGGATCGACCGCGCTCGCGTCGAGGCCGCTCGCGATGACGATCAGCTCGGGGCGGAAGCGCGCGAGCGCCGGCAGCACGATCCGCTCGAACGCATACCGGTACGCGTCGTCGCCGCTGCCGGCGAGCAGCGGCACGTTCAGGTTCGCGCCGATGCCCGCGCCTTCGCCGCGATCGTCCGCGCCGCTGTAGCCGGGCGGGAAACAGCGGTCCTGGTGCAGCGAGATCGTCAGCGTATCCGGATCGTCGTAGTAGATCGACTGCGTGCCGTTGCCGTGATGCACGTCCCAGTCGATCACCGCGACACGCTCGATGCCGTGCTTCGCGCGTGCGGCCTCGATCGCGATCGGGATGTTCGCCAGCATGCAGAAGCCCATCGGGCGGTCGCGCAGGCAGTGATGGCCGGGCGGTCGCGACAGCGAGAACGCATTCGCCGCGCGCTCGCCGACCACCGCATCGACCGCCGCGATCGCGAGGCCGGCCGACAGCGCGGCGATCTCGTAGCTGCCCTTGCCGAATGGCGCGAGATCGCCGAGGTCGCCGCCGTTTGCGTCGCTGAGGGCGCGGAACGCGTCGAGATAGTGCGCCGGATGAATGCGCAGCAGGTCGGCCGTCGTCGCGGGCGCGGCGCCGCGCAGGTCGAGCTGCGCGGCGAGGCCCGACGCCTGTACGAGCGACAGGAAGCGGCGCTTCGAATCGGGCGATTCCGCGTAGCCGGCGCTCGACGGCGGCTGGACCCAGCCGCCGACCGGGAAGAACAGCGCGTGCGTGCCGCCGGTATGCCAGAAAGTGCGTTCGTCGGTGAAAAAGGCAGTGCGATTCATGGAGGCGTGACCTGTCACGGTTGGGAGGAAACGGAAGGGCGTGCGCGGCGATCGATGTGGCGCAGCGCGGCGAACGACACGATCGCGACGGCCGTCGCGGCCACGAACAGCGTGCGCATCGTGCCGCCGGCGTCGAGCATCAGGCCGGCCAGCAGCGGGCCGGCGGCGAGCCCCGCGCCGATCACGAAATTGAGCGTCGCGACGAGGCGGCCCGACGTGTCGATCTGCGCGACCGTCGCGAGGATGAACGGCAGCACGAAGGTCCACGCGAACTTGAACGCGAAGATCGCCGCGCCGTAGCCGCCGGTGTCACGCATCGCGGCGAGCGCGACGAGCGACGCCGCGAGCAGCGCGTAACCGGCCGCCAGCATCGCGCGCCGGGCGAGCCGGCCGCCCGCGCACGACGCGAGCGCCGCGCCGGCGATCCCCATCACGCTCGCGATCGCGAGCACGTTGCCGGTCGTCTGCGGGTCGAGCCCGGCCTCGGCCGCCGCGCGGCTCGCGAACGTCCACACGCTGCCGATCGCGAGATAGAACGTCAGCACCGCGCCGATGGCGAGCACGACGAAGTGTCGCGGCGTGGGCGGCGCATCGCCGCGCGCGGTGCGCGAGGCTGCCGTCCGCGCGCCGAGCGACGACGGAAAGCCGCGCGACAGCGGCGCCGCGAGCAGCGCGAGCCCGGCGAGCGCGACGTACAGCGCGCGCAGCCCGAACGCGACGAACACGTGCGGCAACACGAACAGGCCGATCGCGCCCGCGATCAACTGGCCGACGACCCACAGGCCGTACACGCGGTCGCTGTTCTGGCTCGTCGCCGCGCTCGTCATGCAGAGCACCATCAGCGAGCCGCCGCCGAGCGCGGTGACGGCGCGCAGCGCGAGCAGCGCGGCGAAGCCCGGCATCCACAGCGCGGTCAGCAAGTTGCCCGCGCCGAACAGCGCGACGGCGAACGCGGCGACGCGGCGCGCGTCGATGCGGCCGAGCCACAGGTACGACGGCACGGTCGCGAGGCTGAACGCGCCGAGTTCCACGAAGAAGTAGGTGCCGATCTGCGACGCGGACAAGCCGAGTTGCGTCGCGAGCTGACCGGCGACGGCGGGCGCCACGAGCAGCAACAGCGGCGTGATGGCCGCGAACACGACGAGCGCGACCAGCGTCGAGCGCGCGAACGTCGACGCGCGGCCGTCGGGTGAGAGTGAAGCATCCGGGGACAGGGTCTTCATGGCGGGGTCTCGTTGAAGGAATCAAAACAGGTGGTACATGCCGACCATCGCGCCGAACTGCGACGCGCCGGCGAGCGGCGTGGGGTCGTATTCGTAGACGGTCTGCGAACTCTGGCCGCTGTTGTGCGCATAGCCGAGGTTCACGTAGGCGACGGTGCGTTTCGACAGTGCATACGTGGTGCTCGCGATGAACAGCGTCGGATGGCCGATCGTCGGCGTGTGCGAATCGGTGTGGTAGACGCCCGCGTTCAGGCCGATTCCGTTCGACGTCAGGTAGCGCGCGCCGCCCCAGACGATCGTGCGCGCCGCGTCGAGGTCGCCGGTGAGGCGCTCGACGCCTGCATAGACGGTGAGCGGCAGCGTGGCGAACGCATAGCGCGCGGCGAGCGTGCCGAGTTCGCGACGCCGCGCGGACGCGTCGTCGGCCGCCGATACGTCGCCGTGCGCCTGGTGCAGCACCGCGCCGACCGACAGGCCGTTGCTCGTGTACTGGCCGCCGAGCTCGAGCACGCGTCCGGCGCGCGTATTGCCGGCGACGCCGGCAGTCGCGGCGAGCGCCTCGACGTCGAAGCCGGCGAACGTCGGCGACTGGTATTTGACCGAATGGTCGATGAAGTTCGCGTTCATCGGCACGAGCACGCCCTGGCCGCTGTACGACCCGTACCAGAGCGGGTCGTAGAACAGCGTCTTGTCGAACAGCACGCTGAACTGGCGGCCGAGCGTGACGGAGCCGACCGGCCCCGCGATGCCGACGTATGCGCCGCGGAAGAACGCGTAGCCGGGCACGGTCGAGGTGCCGTCGTTGAGGTTGAGGCCCTGTTCGAGCTTGAACAGCGCGCGCCAGCCGCCGCCGAGATCCTCGTGACCCTTGATCCCGACCTGCGAAGGCAGGATGCCGTAGTTCTGCAACCGCACGGCCGAACGATGCCCGTCGGCGTGCGTCAGGTATTGCACGCCGGCGTCGAGCGCGCCATACAGCGTGAGGGCGGACTGCGCGTGCGCCGCGGCGCCGCATGCGGCCAGCGTCGCGGCGGCCGCGGCCGTGCGGATGAAGCGGGGTGTCGTCACGTGGGGTTCTCCATACCGTGCTGCATCGGTTTGTCGTTGGTGTTGTCGCGACGCAGTGTCCGCAGCGGGAAAACAGTCGAACAGTCGTCCAGATGAACGGTGCGGAAAACCCGCGGTGCACGGCATGAACGCCGCGCGATGGCGCAGTGCACCGTGCTGCGCAGCAGCAACGTGCGGCGCACCGTTCAAATGGATGGGGCTGGCGAGCGTTCCGGCGCCGTCGCCCGCCAAAAAAGCCGCTGGCTATAATCGGCCGGTGTCGTTGCGCACATCAGCAGCCCGACCGGGCAGGGGAGCGGAAAGTGAGGATCACGACGGATATCGGGCAGGATCTCGACGTGCTGCGCGACGTGCCGGCCGCCATCGTGCTCGACGAATTCGCGTGGCCGCCGCGGCCGTCCCGGCGTGCCGATTTCGACGGCGTCGCGCGCGGCGACGCGGCGCGGCGCGAACTCGGGCTGATGCTGCTCGACCTGTACGCGGTGGCCGCGCAGTCCGCCATCGGCGAATTCGAATGCCGGTTCTTTTCGCTGCTGCAGGCGCTCATTCCGTTCGATGCCGCGTGGACCGGCGTCGCAACCCACGTGCCGACCGGCCCGGTTATGCACAACAGCTTTTTGTACCGGTTGCCGCATGCGTTCTTCCCCGACTGGAAGCGCGTGCGCGATTGCGATCCGCTCGCGCACCGCACGTTGCACGGCGCGCACGGCCGCGCGGTGCGGCTGACGGTCGTCGAGCCGGGGCTCGATGCGCGGTTTCGCGACTGGTGCGTAAAGTACGGGCTCGCACAGCTGATGTGCGTGTGTACGCTCGATCGCCGCTTCGGCCTGACGACGTTCATGTCGATCTACCGCCAGGGCCTGAACCGGCCGTTCAGCGACGACGACGCGCGGTGTTTCGAGGACGTGATCCCGCATCTGGCCGCCGCGCTGACGATCAATCGCGCCGCGCAGCTCACGCGCGAACGCGCCGACACGGTCGCGCCGGCGGCGCGTGCGCTGTGCGACAACTTCGGGGTGCTGCACCATGCCGATCACGGTTTCGACGACGTGCTGCGCACCGAATGGCCGTCGTGGGCCGGCGCGCGCGTGCCGGAGCCGCTCGTCGCGCACCTGCGACGCCAGTCGGGCCAGCCGTTCGTCGGCGACGCGCTACGTATCCAGTGCGTGCCGGTTGCGGGGCTGTTCCAGATCGAAGCGCGGCCGCGCTCGCTGCTCGACCGGCTGAGCCCGCGCGAACTCGCGGCGATCCGCTATTACGGCGCCGGGCGTTCGCACAAGGAGGTCGCGCAGCAGATGGCGATCTCGCCGACGACCGTGCGTCACTACCTGCGCTGCGCGTACCGCAAGCTCGGCATGCACGACAAGAGCCAGATCGCCGGCGTGCTGGGCGCGACGGGCGGCGCGACCGACGACGAGGCGATGGAAGCCGGCGGGATGCCGCGCTGAGGCCCACGAACCCACGAACGGATGCGGCGCGATGCGCACTGCGTTGCCGGATTGGTTGTGTCCGCAACCATTGAGCGTTATGCTCGTCAGCTTCCAGGAGACGGAATGCCATCATGAACGACACGAATTCAGGGTCGGTGCGCGCGGCGGTGGTCGGCGTCGGCGCGATCGGCGGATTGCTCGCGGCCGCGCTGTCGAGAGCCGGCATGACCGTGAGCGCGTACGCACGCGGCACGACGCTCGACGCGCTGAATACGCACGGCGTGCGCGTGATCGACGAGGCGGGTGCAACCTCGTCGGTGCCGGTGCGGGCAAGCGACGATGCGGCCGCGCTCGGCGTGCAGGACTACGTGGTGATCGCGCTGAAGGCGCAGGCGCTGCCGGCGCTGGCCGCCCGTATTGCGCCGCTGGTCGGCCCCGATACGGTGATCGTCGCGGCGATGAACGGGCTGCCGTGGTGGTTTACGCACGGGCTGGAAGGGGCGATCGACGACGTGCCGCTCGATGCGGTCGATCCGGCCGGCGCGGTGTCGGCCGCATTGCCGCCCGCGCAGGCGATCGGCTGTGTCGTGCACCTGTCGTCGAGTACCGACGCGCCGGGCGTCGTGCGTCGCGGGCGCGGCAACCGGCTGATCGTCGGCACGCCCGATCCGCGGCTCGACGTGGCCACCGCGCGGTTCGCCGCGGCGCTCGCGGCCGGCGGTTTCGACGTCGAGTCGACGCCCGCGATCCGGGCCGAGATCTGGACGAAGCTGTGGGGCAACATGAACATGAACCCGCTGAGCGCGCTGACCGGTTCGACGGCCGAACAGTTGCTCGACGATCCGTTCACACAGGATCTCGCCCTGCGGATGATGGAGGAGGCGGCTGCGATCGGCGCGAAGCTCGGCCTGTCCACGGGGATGAGCAGCCCCGAGCGGATCGCGGTCACGCGCAAGCTCGGCGCATTCAAGACATCGATGCTGCAGGATTTCGAAGCGGGGCGCTCGCTCGAGATCGGGCCGATCCTCGGCGTGTTTCCGGAGCTCGGCCGCAAGCTTGGCGTGCCGACCCCGTACTGCGACGCGGTGCTTGGATTGTTGCGTCAGCGCGCGGCGAACAGCGGGTTGTAGCGCGTGCGAGGCTGCTGAATACCAGCCATCGGCACGGCGACAATGGGTGCGTCACGCGATGCCGCCGCATGATGCAAAACGGGCCGCCCGGACCGCGCGTGGCGCGACTCGGGCGACCCGTCTGATTCGTCGGATCAATGCTGCCCGCGGCACTCGGCCGTCCGGCGATGCCGGGGCCGACGCGCGGCTCAGTCGTCGCGCTCGGTCGCGTGCGCGACGACCTTGTCGAGCAGCCGCTCGAACGTCTGGCGTTCGCTGTCGGACAGGCATGCGAGCAAGCCGTCGTTCCACTTGCGCACGATCGGCATGATCTTGCGATGCAGCGCGCGGCCGTCGGTGGTCAGCGCGATCAGCACGATCCGGCCGTCTTCGTCGCTCGCGCTGCGCTCGAGCAGCCCCTGGCGCAGCAGCGCTTCGGCTGCGCGGCTGGCCTGGCTTTTGTCGAGATTGGTGTGGCGCGCGAGATCCATGATCGAGAACGGGCCGAATGCGCCGACGGCGGCGATCACGCGCGCCTCGGGCAGCGAGATGTCGAGCTTGTGCCGGTACACCTCGCCGATCCCGCGGTCGGAACGCTTCGTGAGCGCATGGAGGCGATAGGTCAGAAACTGATCGAGCCCGGCTTGACGGCCTTTCATGTCGAATCCTGAAGAAAAAGGGCGGGCCCGATTGTTCCTGTATCGCGCGCTCGGGTCAACGGTCAGTGTGCACCGTACTTCAGGCGTGTCAACTGTTCCGCTTCGTTCGCGAGCAGGTTGGCCGCGTCGCGGATCGCGACGTCGAGCGTGATCGGCCCGGGAGCCGGCGAAAAGCAGCCGGAGAAATGCTCGGACAGGCGCGGCAGCGCGGCCGGGTCGATCGCGCCGGACAGCAGCGACGCGGGTACGCCGGCGGCCCGCGCGTGCCGGCAGGCGATGAACGGCGCCTTGCCGTGCAGCGTCTGCACGTCCGAGCGGCCTTCGCCGGTGATCAGCCAGTCGGCGCCGGCCAGTGCGGCGTCGAGCCCGACCTGGCGTGCCACCACTTCGGCACCGGCCTCGAAGCGTGCGCCGAGCATGTGCAGCGCGAAACCGAGGCCGCCGGCGGCGCCTGCGCCCGGCAGCTCGCGGCTGCGGCGGTCGAGCGCGGCTTCGAGCAGGTCGGCGAAGCGGGCGAGGGCCGCATCGAGGGGCGCGACCTGTGCGGCCGTCACGCCCTTTTGCGGGCCGAACACGGCGGTGGCGCCATGCGCGCCCGTCAGCGGATTGTCGACGTCGGACATGCCGACGAATTCCGTTTCCTTCAGGCGCGGGTCGAGCTCCGACGCGTCGATGCGCGCGATGTCGGCGAGCCGTGACGGCACCGGCTCGACCGGCTGGCCGTCGGCGTCGAAGCACTGCAGGCCGAGGCCCGCGAGCAGCCCGGCACCGGCGTCGTTGGTGCTGCTGCCGCCGAGCGCGACGAAGAAGCGGCGCACGCCGTCGTCGAGCAGCGCGCGGATCGCCTCGCCCATCCCGCGCGTGCTGCGCGCGTCGACCGGCACGCTCATGCCGACCGGGTCGGTAATCCCGACGATCTCGGCCGTCTCGACGATCGCGGTGCGCGCATCGATCACGCCGACCGCCGCATCGCGTGCCGCCAGCGACGCGCCGGCCACCCGCAACGTGCGCCGCGTGCCGCCGCCCGCCAGCATCGCGTCGAGCGTGCCTTCGCCGCCGTCCGCCATCGGGCAGCAGCGCACGACCGCGTCGGGCCGGGCGCGGCGAATGCCGGTGGCGATCGCGTCCGCGACCTGCTCGGCGGAAAGCGAGCCTTTGAACGAATCGGGCGCGATGACGACGACAGGCGCGGACGGGTGGTGCGGCATGGTGTCTCCGGAAGGCGTGATTGGTGTGAAGAATGGGTGGTCGAGCCACGAGGGTGGCTCACACGCTATCGGAGCTTACAGGATGGCGGGCCCGGGGTGGATACGCCGTTCGGCATAGCCGCGATCCGCGTGCATGGCCGTGCATCGGGCCGTCGGCAGGGCGGGGACACATGCGTGTCGTGCTGATCTGGCGGTACGAGGAAAATTGTTTGCTAGAATAGTCGATTCTTCCGGCCAAAGCCGTGCTCCGAGCCGCTTGCGCTAGCCATCCGGCGCGTGCAGGGATGGCGTGGCGCTCCGGCGCGGCGTGTGAGTGTGCGCACCTCACGCTGCAGGCAGGCACGGCAAGGAAAACCCGATTCGCTCGAATAATTTTAGGACGATTGAAGCCATGGCTAACGTTGTTGAGAACCTCGGCAAGCTTGAACGCCGTGTGACGATTTCTTTGCCGAAAGACACCGTGCAGAAGGAAATCGATGCCCGCATCCAGAAACTCGCGAAGACCGTGCGCATGCCGGGTTTCCGCCCGGGCAAGGTGCCGCTGAAGATGGTCGCCCAGCAATACGCGGGTCAGGTCGAAGCCGAAGTGCTGAGCGACAAGATCGGCCAGGAATTCTTCACGGTCAGCCGCGCGGAGAACCTGCGCGTCGCCGGCCAGCCGAGCTTCGAGCCGAAGCAGGAGCAAGCCGAGGACGCATACGCGTTCGACGCGACGTTCGAGGTCTACCCGGAAGTGAAGATCGGCGATCTGGCGACGGCTGAAGTCGAGCGCTCGACCACGTCGATCGGCGACGCCGAAATCGACCGCACGCTGGACATCCTGCGCAAGCAGCGCGTGCACTATCACGCACGCGGCGAAGCCGGCGAGCACGGCGACGGCGGCGAGGACACCGCGGCGAAGAACGGCGACCGCGTGACGGTCGACTTCGTCGGCAAGATCGACGACGTCGCGTTCCAGGGCGGCACGGCCGAAGATTTCCCGTTCGTGCTCGGCGAAGGCCGCATGCTGCCGGAATTCGAAACGGCGGCGCTGGGCCTGAAGGTCGGCGAACAGCGTACGTTCGACCTCAAGTTCCCGGATGACTACCACGGCAAGGACGTCGCCGGCAAAACGGCGCAGTTCACGGTCACGATGAAGAAGATCGAGTGGCCGCACCTGCCGGAAATCGACGCGGAATTCGCGAAGTCGCTCGGCATCGAAGACGGCGACCTCACGAAGATGCGCGCCGAGATCAAGGAAAACCTCGAGCGCGAAGCGAAGCGTCGCACGCAGTCGATCGTCAAGAACCAGGTGATGGACGCGCTGCTGAAGATTTCCGAACTCGACGTGCCGAAGGCGCTGATCGAGCAGGACCAGCAACGTCTCGTCGAAATGGCTCGCCAGGATCTGGCGCAGCGCGGCGTGCCGAACGCGAAGGACGCACCGATCCCGGCCGAGATGTTCGCCGAGCAGGCAGAGCGCCGCGTGAAGCTGGGCCTCGTGCTGGCTGAACTCGTGAAGGCGAACGGCCTCGAAGCGAAGCCGGAACAGATCCGCGCGGAAGTCGACGAGTTCGCGAAGAGCTACGAAGACCCGAAGGAAGTGGTCCGCTGGTATTATTCCAACCAGCAGCGCCTCGCCGAGATGGAAGCGTTCGTCGTTGAAAGCAACGTCGTCGATTTCGTGCTGGGCAAGGCCAAGGTGACGGACAAGGAAGTGAGCTTCGAGGCACTCGCGAGCGCATCGGCGCAAGCGTAAGTGTCGCTCTAGCGGCGTGCCGGCTGTCGGAGCGACGGCCCGCACGCCGTTTTTACGTCAAGCGCACGGTTGCCATTAATATGGCGATTGAGCGGGCGGCTTCCTTCCGTTCAATTTTCCATTCGAACAAGGTTCATTGAATGATCACTCGCGCTGAATTGCTGGACATGCTTGCTTCGAACGCGCCGCAGGGTTTCGAGGCGCAAGCGCTGGGGCTGGTGCCGATCGTCGTCGAAACGAGCGGCCGCGGCGAGCGTTCGTACGATATCTATTCGCGTCTCCTGAAGGAGCGCCTGGTGTTCATGGTCGGCGAAGTGAACGACCAGACCGCCAACCTCGTGGTCGCGCAATTGCTGTTCCTCGAGAGCGAGAATCCCGACAAGGACATCAGCCTCTACATCAACAGCCCGGGCGGCTCGGTGTCGGCCGGGATGGCGATCTACGACACGATGCAGTTCATCAAGCCGGACGTGTCGACCCTGTGCATGGGCCTGGCGGCCAGCATGGGCGCGTTCCTGCTCGCGTCGGGCGCGAAGGGCAAGCGCTTCGCGCTGCCGAATTCGCGCGTGATGATTCACCAGCCGCTCGGCGGCGCGCGCGGCCAGGCATCCGACATCGAGATCCAGGCACGCGAGATCCTCTACCTGAAGGAACGGCTGAACAACCTGCTCGCGCAACACACGGGCCAGGACGTCGAACGCATCGCGCGCGACACCGACCGTGATAACTTCATGTCGAGCGAGGACGCGAAGGCGTACGGGCTGATCGATCAGGTGTTGTTGAAGCGCCCGTGAGTTTAAACGGGGTGCCGCCCCGATTCGGGCCGGCGCCCTCAAACGTCCCGAGTGCCCTGAGCATCTGCGGCAAGCGCATCCAGCCGGCTCCGGTCGCGCCCTAGGCGCGGCGTTCGGAGCAATCGGCGTATCATGTCATTTACCTGTCCGGAGGCTCTACATTCATGGCGGACAAAAAAGGTTCGAACAGCGAGAAGCTGTTGTATTGCTCGTTTTGCGGGAAAAGCCAGCATGAGGTGAAAAAACTCATCGCGGGCCCGTCGGTGTTCATCTGCGATGAATGTATCGACCTCTGCAACGAAATCATTCGCGACGAGGCGGCTGCCGCCGGCGTCGAGGCCAGCCTGTCCCGGTCGGATCTGCCGAGCCCGCAGGAAATTCGCGACATCCTCGATCAGTACGTGATCGGCCAGGAGCGCGCGAAGAAAATCCTCGCGGTGGCCGTGTACAACCACTACAAGCGCCTGAAGCATCTCGACAAGAAGGACGACGTCGAGCTGTCGAAGAGCAACATCCTGCTGATCGGCCCGACGGGCTCCGGCAAGACGCTGCTCGCGCAGACGCTCGCGCGGTTGCTCAACGTGCCGTTCGTGATCGCCGACGCGACGACGCTGACCGAAGCCGGCTACGTCGGCGAGGACGTCGAGAACATCATCCAGAAGCTGTTGCAGAACTGCAACTACGAGGTCGACAAGGCCCAGCGCGGGATCGTCTACATCGACGAAATCGACAAGATCAGCCGCAAGTCGGACAACCCGTCGATCACGCGCGACGTGTCGGGCGAGGGCGTCCAGCAGGCGCTGCTGAAGCTCGTCGAGGGCACGATGGCGTCGGTGCCGCCGCAGGGCGGCCGCAAGCACCCGAACCAGGATTTCATCCAGGTCGACACGACCAACATCCTGTTCATCTGCGGCGGCGCGTTCGACGGTCTCGAAAAAGTGATCACCGATCGTACCGAGAAGACCGGCATCGGCTTCGGCGCGACGGTCAAGAGCAAGCAGGAACGCGACGCGGGCGAGGTGCTGCGCGAAACGGAACCGGAAGACCTGATCAAATTCGGTCTGATCCCCGAATTGATCGGCCGTCTGCCGGTGGTCGCGACGCTCGGCAAGCTCGACGAAGCTGCGCTGATGAAGATCCTGGTCGAGCCGAAGAATGCGCTCGTCAAGCAGTATCACAAGCTGTTCGCGATGGAGCGCGTCGAGCTGGAGATCCGGCCGGGCGCGTTGCAGGCAGTCGCCCGTAAGGCGATCCGCCGCAAGACCGGCGCGCGCGGTTTGCGTTCGATCATCGAACAGGCATTGCTCGACGTGATGTACGAGCTGCCGACGATGAAAGGGGTCAGCAAGGTCATCATCGACGAGAACGTCATCGATGGGGACGGCAAGCCCTTGCTGATCTACGAGGACACGCCGAAGGTGGCGGGTTCGAACTGACCGGCTTGCCGACGATGTTCAGCGAAAAAGGCCGTTCATGAGTCCGTGGGCGGCTTTTTTTCGTTTATCTTGTGGGTAACTCTGACTCGACACGCGGTGGTTACTTTCTTACCGAATATTTCCCGCACTTGAAGGCTTGCAATTCGTTGTGGCGGCCTCAATTACCGAACAATTGATTCCACTCATGGGGAAATGAAATGTCAGGCACCCAACTTCTCCCGCCGGAACGCATCACGCTCCCGCTGCTGCCGCTGCGGGACGTCGTCGTTTTCCCGCACATGGTCATTCCGCTCTTCGTGGGCCGGCCGAAATCGATCAAGGCCCTCGAAGCAGCGATGGAAGGCGGCAAGCACATCATGCTCGTCGCCCAGAAAACCGCGGCCAAGGACGAACCGACCGAAAAGGACATGTACGAGGTCGGTTGTATCGCCAACATCCTGCAGATGCTGAAGCTGCCGGACGGCACCGTGAAGGTGCTCGTCGAGGGCCTGCAGCGCGCGAAGGCATTGTCGATCGAAGAACAGGAGACGCAGTTCTCCTGCGAAGTGATGCCGCTCGAGCCCGATCATGCGGACAGCGCCGAAACGGAAGCGCTGCGCCGTGCGATCGTGTCGCAGTTCGACCAGTACGTGAAGCTGAACAAGAAGATCCCGCCGGAAATTCTTACGTCGCTGTCGGGCATCGATGAAGCAGGCCGTCTCGCCGACATGATCGCCGAGCGCCTGCCGCTGAAGCTCGACCAGAAGCAGCACATCCTCGAGATGTTCCCGGTCATCGAGCGCCTCGAGCACCTGCTCGCGCAACTCGAAGCCGAGATCGACATCCTGCAGGTCGAAAAGCGCATCCGCGGGCGCGTGAAGCGCCAGATGGAAAAGAGCCAGCGCGAGTACTACCTGAACGAACAGGTCAAGGCGATCCAGAAGGAACTGGGCGAAGGCGAGGAAGGCGCGGATCTCGAGGAGCTCGAGAAGCGCATCAACGCCGCGCGCATGCCGAAGGAAGCCAAGAAGAAGGCCGACGCCGAGCTGAAGAAGCTGAAGCTGATGTCGCCGATGTCGGCGGAAGCGACCGTCGTGCGCAACTACATCGACACGCTGATCGGCCTGCCGTGGCGCAAGAAGAGCAAGGTCAACAACGACCTGTCGAACGCCGAGCAGGTGCTCGACGAGGATCACTTCGGCCTCGAGAAGGTCAAGGAACGGATCCTCGAGTATCTCGCGGTGCAACAGCGCGTGGACAAGGTCAAGGCGCCGATCCTGTGCCTCGTCGGGCCTCCGGGCGTCGGCAAGACCTCGCTCGGCCAGTCGATCGCCCGTGCGACGAACCGCAAGTTCGTCCGGATGGCGCTCGGCGGCGTGCGTGACGAAGCCGAGATCCGCGGCCACCGCCGTACGTACATCGGTTCGATGCCGGGCAAGATCCTGCAAAGCCTCGCGAAGGTCGGCGTGCGCAATCCGCTCTTCCTGCTCGACGAAGTCGACAAGATGGGCATGGATTTCCGCGGCGATCCGTCGTCGGCGCTGCTCGAAGTGCTCGATCCGGAACAGAACCACACGTTCGCCGACCACTACATCGAAGTCGACTTCGACCTGTCGGACGTGATGTTCGTCGCGACGTCGAACTCGCTGAACATCCCGCCGCCGCTGCTCGACCGGATGGAAGTGATCCGTCTGTCGGGCTACACGGAAGACGAGAAGGTCAGCATTGCCCAGCGTTACCTGCTGCCGAAGCAGAAGAAGAACAACGGGCTGAAGGACGGCGAGATCGAGGTCACCGAGCAGGCGATCCGCGACATCATCCGCTACTACACGCGCGAAGCCGGTGTGCGTTCGCTCGAGCGGGAAGTGTCGAAGATCTGCCGCAAGGTCGTGAAGATGCTGCTGCTGAAGAAGGCATCGGGCGCGATCAAGGTCGATGGCGAGAACCTCGACACGTTCCTCGGCGTGCGCAAGTACGACTTCGGCCTCGCGGCGAAGGAAAACCAGGTCGGTCAGGTGACGGGCCTCGCGTGGACGGAAGTCGGCGGCGACCTGCTGACGATCGAAGCCGCGGTGATGCCGGGCAAGGGCAACGTGATCCGTACGGGTTCGCTCGGCGACGTGATGAAGGAGTCGGTCGAGGCTGCGCGTTCGGTCGTGCGCTCGCGTTCGCGTCGTCTCGGCATCAAGGACGAAGCGTTCGAGAAGCAGGACATCCACATCCACGTGCCGGAAGGCGCGACGCCGAAGGACGGTCCGTCCGCCGGCGGTGCGATGACGACCGCGCTGGTGTCGGTGCTGACGGGTATTCCCGTGCGGGCCGACGTCGCGATGACGGGCGAAATCACGTTGCGTGGCGAAGTGCTGCCGATCGGCGGGCTGAAGGAAAAGCTGCTGGCTGCGCATCGCGGCGGCATCAAGCTCGTGCTGATTCCGGAAGAGAACGTGAAGGATCTCGCGGACATTCCGGACAACGTGAAGAACGCGATCGAGATCGTGCCGGTCCGCTGGATCGACAAGGTGCTGGAGCTCGCGCTCGAGCGTTCGCCGACGCCGCTGCCGCCGGAAGAAGAAGCGAAGGCTGCGGCGCCGGTCGGTGAGGCCGCGAAGGATGCGGGCTCGACGGAAGTCGTCAAGCACTGAGACCCAGAGCACCGTCGTTGCTGACGGTTGTTCACGAAACCCGCGGCGGTGTCCGCGGGTTTTTTATGCGCAGCGCAATCGTGCGAGCGCGTGGGTTAAAAAATTCACGCGCAGGCTTGGCAAAATGATCGGGGATGAATTAAACTTGCGGGCTCGCTGATTGTTGATGCGCAAACGCAGATCGCAGTCAGAACGAATCGGAAACGGGTGCTTAGCTCAGCTGGTAGAGCGGCGCCCTTACAAGGCGTAGGTCGGGGGTTCGAACCCCTCAGCACCCACCAGTTTCCCGATTCAGCCAGACCAAGGAGCGGTAGTTCAGTCGGTTAGAATACCGGCCTGTCACGCCGGGGGTCGCGGGTTCGAGTCCCGTCCGCTCCGCCAAACAAACAACAATGCCCGCCTTGTGCGGGCATTGTTGTTTGTGCGTTCGGTTTGTGCCCGCTGCCAGGCGCGTGACTGCGGAGTGAAGGAAGCGCCTGCGTTTTATCCCGTCCCACCCCGTATGTTGTAATATCGGTCGTTTTGTCCAATTTACCCGTCACGCATGCTCGATTTCTTCCGTAATCACCAGCGCCTGATGATGGCGCTCCTGCTCCTGATCGTGTTGCCGGGGCTGGGTTTCGTCGGGATCCAAGGTTTCCGCGGTTTCTTCGACGACAGTGCGAACGTCGCGGCAGTCAACGGGCACAAGATCACGCGGGTCGAATTCGACGGCGCGTTCCGCCAGCAGATCGACCAGGCGCGCCAGGCGCTCGGCGGGCAGTTCGACATCAAGATGTTCGACACGCCCGAACATCGCAAGCAGGTGCTCGACGGCCTGATCCAGCAACGCGTGCTGGCCGACGAGACGCAGCGTCTGCACCTGACCGCATCCGACAACGCGGTGCGCGACGCGCTGATGAGCGACCCGATGATCGCGTCGCTGAAGAAGCCCGACGGCACGATCGACGTCGAACGCTATGCGCAGCTGCTGTCGTTCCAGGGGATGACGCCCGAGCAGTACCAGGAGCGCGTGCGCTACAGCCTGTCGCTGCAGCAGATTCCGGCCAGCATCGTGTCGAGCGCGTTCACGCCGAAGAGCCTCGCGCAACGCCTGTCCGAACTCGCCGCGCAGCAGCGTGAAGTGCAGGCGCTCGTGTTGAAGACGAGCGACTTCGCAGCGAAGGTCCAGCCGACCGACGCGCAGCTCACCGCGTACTACGACGCGCACAAGCAGAGCTTCGCGACGCCGGAAACCGCGACGATCCAGTACCTCGTCTATTCGCCGGCCGCCGCGGCCGCGAGCGCGCAGCCGACCGAAGCGGACATCAAGAAGTTTTACGACGACAACCCGACGCACTTCCGTACCGAAGCGCAGGTGCGCGTGAGCCACATCTTCATCGCCGCGCCGGGCAGCGCCAGCGCGGCCGACAAGGCAGCAGCAAAGGCGAAGGCCGAGCAACTGCTGGCCGACGTGAAGGCGCATCCGGACCAGTTCGCGCAGATTGCACAGAAGAGCTCGCAGGACGCGCCGTCGGCGGCGAAGGGCGGCGACCTCGGCTTCATCACGCGCGGCTCGACCGCGGGCGGCAAGGCGTTCGACGATGCCGCGTTCTCGCTCAAGCAGGGCGACGTGAGCGGTATCGTGCAGTCGGATCTCGGTTTTCACATCCTGAAGGCGACCGAAGTGAAGCCGGCGATCGTCAAGCCGTTCGCGGAAGTGAAGGACCAGATCGCGGTCGACCTGAAGCAGCAGTACGCATCGAAGGCGTTCTCGGACAACGCGGAGGGCTTCACGTCGACCGTCTACGAAAAGGCGAAGACGCTGCAGCCGGCCGCGGACAAGTACAAGCTGACGATTCAGACGGCCACCGTCACGCCGACGCCGAATCCGCAACTGCCGCCGACGAGTCCGTTGAACAATCCGAAGTTCCTGGCCGCCGTGTTCGCGAACGACGCGGTGAAGAACCAGAACAACACGCAGGCGATCGACGTCGGCAACAACACGCTAATCTCGGCGCGCGTGACCGAGCACAAGCCGGCCGCGGTGCCCGCGCTCGACGCGATCAAGGACGTCGTGCGCCAGAAGGTCATCGCCGAGCAGGCCGCGGAACTCGCGAAGAAGGACGGTGCAGCGAAGCTGGCCGAGCTGCAGAAGTCGAAGTCGACCGACGGGTTCGCGGCTGCGCAGAAGGTGTCGCGCACGCAATCGCAGGGCCTGACGCCGGCTGCGCTGAGCGCCGTCTACAAGGTTGATGCGAAGACACTGCCGGCTTACGTCGGGGTCGATCTCGGCGCGGACGGTTATGCGATCTATCGCGTGAACGCGGTGATCCCGGGTTCGGCGGTCGATCCGCAGCAATTGGCGGCCGCGCAGCAGCAGATGGCGCAGGTCGATGCGCAGAGCGAAGGCGAGGCGTACCTCGCCGCGCTGCGCGATCGTTCGAAGGTCAAGCTGTATGGCAGCACGACGGCCAGCCAGCAGCAGGACGGCGACAACTGAGCCTCGTTTCGCCCGCAACCATCAAAAAGCCCCGCTCGAAGCGGGGCTTTTTGTTTTCCGACGCTCGGCTGCGATCAGCCGTGCGGCTTGCCGAGCAACGGCTTCAGTGCCGGCCACACATTGTCGAGCAGGATGCCCTGCGCCTGCTGCGCGGGATGCATCTGGTCGGCCTGGAACAGCTCGGGCTTGTTCTCGATGCCGGCCAGCAGGAACGGCACGAGCGGCACGCCGAGGTCTTTCGACAGCCGTGTATAGACTGCGTGGAACTTCTGCGTGTAGTCCGGGCCGTAATTGGGTGGCACGTACATGCCGACCAGCACGACCTTCGCCCGCGCGCGCTGCGCACTGGCGATGATGTCGCGCAGGTTCTGCTCGGTCGTCGCGAGCGGCACGCCGCGCAGCGCGTCGTTCGAACCGAGTTCGACGACGACGATCGACGGCTTGAGCCGCTGCAGTACCGCGGGCAGCCGCGCACGGCCGCCGCTCGTGGTGTCGCCGCTGACGCTGGCGTTCGCGACGCTATAATCGATTCGCTCGGTCGTGAGCCGTTGCCGCAGCAGCGCCACCCAGCCGGTGTCGCGCGGCAATCCGTATTCGGCCGAGAGACTGTCGCCGAGCACGACGATCACGGGCGGGCTCGATGCCGGCGCCGTCGCGGCGCGTGCGGGCACGGTGACGGCCAGCAGGGTGCCCAGCAGCGCGGCGGCCGCCGCGCGTCTTTTCCAGCGAAATGTCGTGTCCATGTTCAAGATTACCGATCCGATCATCGAAGTCCATGACGTGTGCAAGCGGGTTGCCGATGCAACGGGCGAGCTGACGATCCTCGACGGCATCACGTTCGCCGTGCAGCCGGGCAGCAGCCTCGCGATCGTCGGCGCGTCGGGGTCGGGCAAATCGACGCTGCTTGGCCTGCTTGCAGGGTTGGACAGCGCGACGAGCGGCACGGTTCGCCTGCTCGGCCGCGCGCTCGACCAGCTCGACGAGGACGAACGCGCGGCGCTGCGCAACGGCGCGGTCGGCTTCGTATTCCAGTCATTCCAGTTGATGCCGCATCTGACGGCGCTCGAGAACGTGATGCTGCCGCTCGAACTGCAGGGCGGCATCAGCGCACGCGATGCGGCCGACCGCGCGCGGGCGCTACTCGTGCAGGTCGGTCTCGGCGAACGCACCGCGCATTATCCGAAGCTGCTGTCGGGCGGCGAACAGCAGCGTGTCGCGCTCGCCCGCGCGTTCGTCACGCGCCCGGCGATCCTGTTCGCCGACGAGCCGACCGGCAGTCTCGACGCGGCAACCGGCCACGCGGTCATCGACCTGACGTTCGAACTGAACCGCACGCACGGCGCGACGCTCGTGCTCGTCACGCACGACGCGGAACTCGCGCGCCGCTGCGCAACGACGGTCGCCATCGACGCGGGGCGCATCGTCGCGCCGCACGCGGCATCGCGCAACGCGTGAATGGTCGTGCCGGCCGCGTAGAGTGGATCGCGCGGCCGGCATGGGCATGACGCCGTTGCGTCAGTGCTTCAACGCTTGAGCGCCGCGCGGGCGCGCTCGATCAGCGCCGTGGTCGACGAGTCGTGCTTCGCCGGATCGACCGATTCGGCCGACAGGTCGGCTTCGACCACCTTGCCGAGAATCTTGCCGAGCTCGACGCCCCACTGGTCGAACGGATTGATGTCCCACACCGTCGCCTGCACGAGCACCTTGTGCTCGTAAAGCGCGATCAGCGCGCCGAGCGTGCGCGGTGTCAGCGCATCGACGAGCAGCGTCGTGGTCGGGCGGTTGCCGGGGAACGTCAAGTGCGGCGCGAGCGCTTCCTTGCCGGGCCCGGCGACCTTGCGCGCTTCCTCGAGCGTGCGGCCGAGCATCAGCGCCTCGCTCTGCGCGAAGCAGTTCGCGAGCAGCTTCGGATGATGGCTCGCGAGCGGATGCTCGGGCGTCAGCACCGCGATGAAGTCGATCGGCACGATCGTCGGCCCTTGGTGCAGCATCTGGAAGAACGCGTGCTGGCCGTTGGTGCCCGGCTCGCCCCACGTGACGGCCGACGTCGGGTAGTCGACGAAGGTGCCGTCCAGGCGCGCGGATTTGCCGTTGCTCTCCATTTCGAGCTGCTGGAGGTACGACGGCAGGTAGTGCAGCGCTTCCGAATACGGCGCGACGAGATAGCTCTGCGAGCCGAAGAAATTCCGGTACCAGATGCCAATCAGGCCGAGCAGCACCGGCAGGTTGCGCTCGAGCGGCGCTTCGCGGAAGTGACGGTCCATGTCGTTCGCGCCGGCCAGCAGTTCGTCGAACTGTTCGGGGCCGATCGCGATCATGATCGACAGGCCGACCGCCGACCACAGCGAATAGCGGCCGCCGACCCAGTCCCACATTTCGAACACGTTGTCCGCGGCGATGCCGAACTTCACGACTTCGGCCGGGTTCGCCGACACGCCGACGAAGTGTTTCGCGAGCGCATCTTCGGGGCAGCCGCGCGCGACGAACCAGTCGCGCAGCGAGCGTGCGTTCGTCATCGTCTCGAGCGTCGTGAAGGTCTTCGACACGATGATCGCGAGCGTTTCCTCGGGATCGACCTGTTCGAGCACGCGCGCGAGATCGGCGCCGTCGACGTTCGACACGAAGTGCGTCGAGATCTCGGGCGTCGCGACGTGGTGCAGCGCATGCACGACCATCTTCGGGCCGAGATCGGAGCCGCCGATGCCGATGTTGATCACGTGGCGGATGCGCTTGCCCGTATAGCCCGTCCACGTGCCGCTGCGTACGGCGCGCGCGAACGTCGCCATCTTCGCGCGCTCGGCGCTCACCTGCGCATGGAACGGAGCTTGCGGGTCGGTCGCGCGCAGCGCGGTGTGCAGCGCGGCGCGGCCTTCGGTCGGGTTGACGATCTCGCCCGCGAACATCGCGTCGCGGCGCGCCTCGACGCCGGCGTCGCGCGCGAGCTGCACGAGCAGGCGCAGCGTTTCGTCGTCGATGCGGTTCTTCGAGAAATCGGCCGCGAGACCGCCGCCCGGAATCGTGAAGCGTTCGGCGCGGGTCGGCGCGCGATCGTTTTCCGGCGCGAACCAGTCGCGCAGCCGCGCGTGGCGGATCTGTTCGAAGTGGGATTGAAGGGCAGTCCAGGCGGGGAGCGATTTCAGCGTCATGGCGGTTCGAGTGAAGCGTGAATCGGGAGGAATGCCGCGCCGGCTCATCGGGATCGGAAAGCCGGCGGACGAGAAGGCCCGCCGTGCGGCGGGGCAGTCAGTATAGCGGCGTTACGTGTCGGCGCGCGGCGACGGGTAAAAAAGGCGATTGATCAGCGTGCGTACCATCGGCGCGAGCTCGCCGGCGGTGAGCCCGGCCGGCCCGGTGCCGTTCGCGGTCAGCGTGTCGGCCGCGAGACCGTGCAGGTAGACGCCGGCCAGCGCGGCTTCGTACGGCGCGACCCGCTGCGCCAGTAGTGCGCCGATCAGGCCGCCGAGCACGTCGCCGGTGCCGCCGGTGGCGAGCGCTGCGTTGCCGGTCGGGTTGATCGTCACGCGGCCGTCGGGCGCGGCAATCACCGTGCCCGAGCCTTTCAGCACGACGATGGCCGCGTAACGTGCGGCGAGTGCCTGTGCGGCGGCGACGCGATCGCGCTGTACCGAGGCCGTGTCGCCGCCGAGCAGGCGCGCGGCTTCGAGCGGATGCGGCGTCAGCACGCACGGATTGCCGCGCGCGCCGCGCGTGGCGACGGCGGCCGCGAGGTCCGCGTGCGTCGCGACGAGGTTCAGCGCGTCGGCATCGAGCAGCGTCGCGATGTCGTGCGCGAGCACGTCGCGCACCAGCGTCGCCGCGGCTTCGCGTGTGCCGAGCCCGCAACCGGCCGCGAGCGCGGTCATCGTGCCGAGGTCGAGCGTGTCGGCCGGATGCAGCATCAGTTCGGGGAAGGGCGGATCGTACGGCGGCGCGCCTGCGCCGAGGAAGCCGACGTGCACCTTGCCGGCGCCCGCGAACAGCGCGGCGCGGGCGGCGAGGATCGGCGCGCCGCACATGCCCGTGTCGCCGCCGAGCACCGCGAGGCTGCCGTACGTGCCCTTGTGGGACGCGAAGGCGCGCGCGGGCAGCGCCGCGGCGAACCGCGCGGGCGCGTTCAGCACGATGGCCGGCGCGGCGGGCGGCGTGACGTCGAGCGACGCGACGTGGATCTCGCCGGCGAGATCGCGGCCATCGCCCGTGTAGAGGCCGGGCTTCGCGCCGATGAAGGTGAGCGTGTGGGTGGCCGCGACGGCGACGCCCGCGCCGACGATCCGGCCCGTGTCGCTGTCGAGCCCGCTCGGCACGTCGAGCGCGAGCACGCGGCCGCCGCCGCGCGCATGGGCGGCGATGCGTGCGGCCTGCTCGGCGAACGCGCCGTCGAGCGCGCGGCCGAGACCGATGCCGAACAGCCCGTCGACGACCCACGCGTAACCATCCAGCGACGCGGGCGGGGTAGCCGACAGCGGCACGCCGGCCGAGCGCGCGAGACCGAGCGCCCATTGCGCGTCGTCCGGCTTGACCGGTACCGGCATCCACGCATGCGTCGCGACGCCGAGTTGCTGGAGCTGCGCGGCGGCGACCAGTGCGTCGCCGCCGTTGTTGCCGGGGCCGACCGCGAACCAGACGGGGCGATCGTCGCCGGCGACGCGCTCGGACAGCCAGCGCGCGGCGGCGGCGCCGGCGCGGCCCATCAGCGTGTGCGGCGGCAGCGCGGCGGTGGCGTCGGCTTCGGCGGCGCGCAGGTCGACGACGCGCAAGAGCGCGATCGGATCGGAATCGGGAAGCGGGCGGGTAACGGTCATCGCGGGATCGTGGCGGCTGGCAAGGATGCCGCCACGAGTCGGCCCGCGGCGGTCAGGTCGTGAAGCGGCCGGCGCTCAGCGCGGCGAGCGTGTCGGCGGGCCAGTGCTGGACGTTGCCGCCCAGATAGTCGGTCAC
The DNA here is from genome assembly GCF_016759955.1 of Burkholderia sp. KCJ3K979. Classification (NCBI taxonomy): domain Bacteria; kingdom Pseudomonadati; phylum Pseudomonadota; class Betaproteobacteria; order Burkholderiales; family Burkholderiaceae; genus Burkholderia; species Burkholderia sp. KCJ3K979. The sequence continues at coordinate 37,307 of NZ_JACFYV010000021.1, read as the reverse complement.
CACTTTAGCAGACCCGCACGCGAGGCCCCAGCCGGCCGGGCCATGGCCGAAATTGACGAACACGCGCGGATGCGGGGTCGGACCCACGACGGGCAGGCCGTCCGGCGACAGCAGTTGCATGCCTTGCCACGACAGCGCGGCCGAAATCTTCGCGGCGCCGGGCACCCAGTCGTGGACGGCCTGGCCGAGCAGCGCGAGCGCGGCCTCGGACAGCGGCTCGGCGAGCGGCTTCGCGGTATCGGCGAGGCTCTGGAGCACGGCGCCGCCGCCGATACGCAACCGCTGGTGGGTACGCGTGATCGAAATCCGCTTAATCGCATCGACGACGCTCAGGTGCGGTGCGTGTTCTTCGTACGCGACAGGCGCGGTGAGCGTATGGGTGCGGACCGGATGCAGCGGCAAGCGCCAGCCGAGCCGTTCGAGCAGCGGGAGGCTGCCCGCGCCGGCGGCGACCACGATCGCGTCGGCGGACATCACGTCGACCTCGCGCGCCTTCGCCGTGCTCCCGTTGCCCGGCGGCACGAGCTCGACCGCCGCGCGGCCGTTGTCGATGCGGATCGCGGCGACGTCCGCGCCGAAGCGGAACTGCACGCCGTGCTCGTCGAGCGTCTGCTTGACCAGTTTCGCGAACAGCGGGCAGTTGCCGGTGCGCTCGGTTTCGAGCAGCACGCCGCCGGCAAAGCTGGGCTCCGCCGGCACCGACGGTTCGAGCGCCGCGCATTCGTCGGCGCTGAGGAGGCGGTACGGCTGGTCGAGCGTGCGCAGCAGGTCGAGCGCGGGCTGCAGCGCCTCCCAGTCGCGTGGATCGCGCACGACGTGCAGGATGCCGGGTTTCTGCTCGAATTCGAGCTCGAGGCGCGCCTCGATATCGGCGAGCGTGTCGCGCGACACGTCGATCAGGGGGCGCAGCCGCGCGTACTGCGCGGCGAACGCGTCGGGCTCGCGCAGCGTGCCGAGCTGCTTGACGAAGCGGCGCACGCCGCCGTTGAAGCCCGGCTTGTAGACGATGCCGCTGTCGCGCGGCTGGCGCTGGCGCATGAACGTCGGGCCGAACCAGACGTCGAGCGGGCTCGGCAGCAGCGCGCCGCCGTCGCCGTAGGTCGCGCCTTGCGCGACGGTCGCGTGGCGTTCGACCACGCACACGCGATGGCCGGCCGCGCGCAGCTGGTAGGCGGTGGCGACGCCGCTGATTCCGCCGCCGATGACGATGACATCCATGGATTGCTTCGATGACGGGCGGCGCGCACGCCGCCCGGTGAGAATTCGCTGAGGGCCCGGGCCCGGTGAACCCGGAATGATAGCGCCAAAAGTGCGCGAGCCGGCGCCGGCCGAGCATGGGTCGTGCGGTTGCGCGACGGCGGCCGGGCGCGCGGGCCCTTGGAGGCCGGCCCGGCGGGCGACCGGGCGGGCCGCGCGTCCGGGCACCGTGGCGGTGCACGCGGACTACCGATCGGCCGGTCTTGGGCGGCCGACTTCCGGGTATAATTACGGCCTTCCTTTCGCCCCACGTCGCCACCTCGCGCGACTCATCGACGTCAGTCCAGCCCATGGCTCACTTCTCGTGTTTTCCCGGCGCTTCGGCCCTCTCCGATTTCCGTCAAACCCGTCTGCTCGACACGCTCAGGCAAATCGACGCCAACATCGTCGCGGTGCGCGGCCAGTTCCTGCACTTCGTCAATGCGGCCGAGCCGCTGTCGGCCGACGACAGCGCGCGCATCGATGCGCTGATGCACTACGGCGCGCCGTTCCAGCCGGCGGGCGAGAAGGGCGCGACCGAGACCTTCGTCGTGCTGCCGCGCTTCGGTACGGTTTCGCCGTGGGCGAGCAAGGCGACCGACATCGCGCAGCACTGCGGCCTCACGCAGGTGCGCCGCATCGAGCGCGGCGTCGAATTCACGGTCACGCTGAAGTCGGGCCTGCTCGGCGGCAAGAAGGCGCTGTCGGACGACGCGCGCGCGGCCGTCGCGGCTGCACTGCATGACCGGATGACCGAAAGCGTGGTCGCGGCGCGCGACGACGCGAAGCACCTGTTCGACGAACTGCCGGCCAAGCCGCTCGCGACCGTCGACGTGCTGGGCGTCGGCCGCGGCGCGCTGGAGCGCGCGAACGTCGAGCTGGGCCTCGCGCTCGCCGACGACGAGATCGACTACCTGGTCGACGCGTTCCGCAAGCTCGAACGCAACCCGACCGACGTCGAACTGATGATGTTCGCGCAGGCGAACAGCGAACACTGCCGCCACAAGATCTTCAACGCGCAGTGGACGATCGACGGCGAAGCGCAGGACATGTCGCTGTTCGCGATGATCCGCAACACCGAGAAGCTGAGCCCGCAGGGCACCATCGTCGCGTATTCGGACAACTCGTCGATCATGGTCGGCGCCGAAGCCGAGCGCTGGTTCCCGCGCAAGACGGGCGCGGCCGGCGAGCCGGGTGAACGTTATGGCCGCCACACCGAGCTCACGCACACGCTGATGAAGGTCGAGACGCACAACCACCCGACGGCGATCTCGCCGTTCCCGGGGGCGGCGACCGGCGCGGGCGGCGAGATCCGCGACGAAGGCGCGACGGGCCGCGGCGCGCGTCCGAAGGCCGGCCTCACGGGCTTCACCGTGTCGAACCTCGACCTGCCCGACGCCCGCCAGCCGTGGGAAAACGCACGTGACGCCGCGCAGCCGGTGGCCGAGCGCAACCCGAACGAGCAGCACGGCCCGTACGGCCGTCCGGACCGCATCGCGTCGCCGCTGCAGATCATGATCGACGGCCCGCTCGGCGGCGCCGCGTTCAACAACGAATTCGGCCGCCCGAACCTCGGCGGCTATTTCCGTGTGTACGAGCAGAACGTCGGCGGCACGGTGCACGGCTATCACAAGCCGATCATGATCGCGGGCGGCCTCGGCAACATCGCGGATCAGCACACGCACAAGCACGACGTGCCGGCTGGCTCGTTGCTGATCCAGATCGGCGGCCCCGGCATGCGGATCGGCATGGGCGGCGGCGCCGCGAGCTCGATGGCGACCGGCGCGAACACGGCCGAACTCGACTTCGACTCGGTGCAGCGCGGCAACCCGGAAATCGAGCGTCGCGCGCAGGAAGTGATCAACGGCTGCTGGCAGCTCGGTGCGGAAAACCCGATCCTGAGCATCCACGACGTCGGCGCGGGCGGCCTGTCGAACGCATTCCCCGAAATCGTCGACGGCGCGGGCAAGGGCGCGCGCTTCGAACTGCGCAAGGTCGCGCTCGAGGAATCGGGCCTGTCGCCGCGCGAAATCTGGTCGAACGAGGCGCAGGAGCGCTACGTGCTGGCGATCGCGCCGGCCGACCTGCCCCGCTTCGAGGCGATCTGCGCGCGAGAGCGCTGCCCGTTCGCGGTGGTCGGTGTCGCGACCGACGAACGCCAGCTGAAGCTCGTCGACGACGAAGCGACGGGCGCCGACGAATACCCGGTCGACATGCCGATGGAAGTGCTGCTCGGCAAGCCGCCGCGCATGCACCGCGACGTCGTGCGCGTCGCGACCGAGCGTGCGCCGGTCGACGTGACGGGCATCGCGCTGTCGGCCGTCGCGCTCGACGTGCTGAAGCACCCGACGGTCGGCAGCAAGTCGTTCCTGATCACGATCGGCGACCGTTCGGTCGGCGGTACGTCGGTGCGCGACCAGATGGTCGGCCCGTGGCAGGTGCCGGTGGCCGACTGCGCGATCACCGCGCTCGACTACGCGAGCTTCAAGGGCGAGGCGATGACGATGGCCGAGCGCACGCCGCTCGCCGTGATCGATGCGCCGGCATCGGGCCGCATGGCCGTCGGCGAAGCGATCACGAACATCGCGAGCGCGCCGATCGCGTCGCTCGACAAACTGAAGCTGTCGGCGAACTGGATGGCCGCGTGCGGCACGGCTGGCGAGGACGCCGCGCTGTTCGACACGGTCAAGGCGATCGGCATGGAGCTGTGCCCGGCGCTCGGGATCGGCATCCCGGTCGGCAAGGACTCGCTGTCGATGAAGACGAAGTGGGACGAGCAGGGCGTCGCGAAGGAAGTGGTGTCGCCGGTGTCGCTGATCATCTCCGCGTTCGCGCCGGTCGAGGACGTGCGCCGTCATCTCACGCCGCAACTGCGCCGCGTGGCCGACGCGGGCGACACCGTGCTGATCGCGATCGATCTCGGCCGCGGCAAGAACCGGATGGGTGGCAGCATCTTCGCGCAGGTCACCCAGCAGGTCGGCGACACGACGCCGGACGTCGACGACGCGGAAGACCTGAAGCGCTTCTTCAACGCGATCCAGTCGCTCAATGCGCAGGACAAGCTGCTCGCGTACCACGACCGTTCGGACGGCGGCCTCTGGGCGACGGTGTGCGAAATGGCGTTCGCGGGCCATGCGGGCGTGTCGCTGAACGTCGACATGCTGACGCTCGACCCGAACCACGAATCCGACTACGGCGACGCGAAGGACTGGGCGAAGCAGACGAGCGGCCTTCGCGACGACCGCACGCTGCGCGCGCTGTTCTCCGAAGAGCTCGGCGCTGTCGTGCAGGTGCGCGCATCCGACCGCGATGCGGTGCTCGGCGCGCTGCGCGAATTCGGCCTGTCGACGTGTTCGCACGTGATCGGCTCGGTCAACGATCGCGACGTGATCGAGGTGTACCGCGACGCGAAGAAGATCTTCGATGCGCCGCGTGCCGAACTCCATCGCGCATGGAGCGAAGTGAGCTGGCGCATCGCGCGCCTGCGCGACAACCCGGCCTGCGCGGATGCCGAATACGACGCGCTGCTCGACGCGGCCGATCCGGGCCTCTCGCCGGTGCTCACGTTCGATCCGGCCGACGACATCGCCGCGCCGTTCATCGCGACGGGCGCACGGCCGCGCGTCGCGATCCTGCGCGAGCAGGGCGTGAACTCGCATCTGGAAACCGCGTACGCGTTCGACCGCGCAGGCTTCGACGCGCACGACGTGCACATGAGCGACCTGCTCGCCGGCCGCGCGACGCTGGCCGATTTCGCGGGTGCGGTGGCGTGCGGCGGCTTCTCGTACGGCGACGTGCTGGGCGCGGGCGAAGGCTGGGCGAAGACGATCCGTTTCAACGCGAACCTTGCCGACATGTTCTCGGCGTTCTTCGCGCGTCCCGATACGTTCGCCCTCGGTATCTGCAACGGCTGCCAGATGCTGTCGAGCATCGCGTCGATGATCCCGGGCGCGGAAGCGTGGCCGAAGTTCACGCGCAACAAGTCCGAGCAGTTCGAGGCGCGCTTCTCGTTCGTCGAGGTGGAGAAGTCGCCGTCGATCTTCTTCGCGGGGATGGAAGGCTCGCGGATTCCGGTCGCGGTCGCGCACGGCGAAGGCTACGCGGACTTCTCGCAGCAGGGCGACATCGACCGCGTCGCGGTCGCGATGCGCTACGTCGACCACCGCGGCGAAGCGACCGAACGCTATCCGTTCAACCCGAACGGGTCGCCGGCCGGCATCACGTCGGTCACGACGGCCGACGGCCGCTTCTCGGTGCTGATGCCGCACATGGAGCGCGTGCATCGCACGGTCACGATGAGCTGGCACCCGGAAGGCTGGGGTGAAGCGAGCCCGTGGCTGCGCGTGTTCCGCAACGCGCGCCGCTGGATCGGCTGATCGGATGATGTTCGACCCGAACGCGCCGGTCGAGGTCGTCACGCTGCGTGACGAACGGGCGAGCGAGGCCGACGCAATCGGCCGCGTGATCCGGGCGGCGTTCGCGGGCGGGCCGCAGGGCGGCGAGTTCGAACAGCGCATTGTCGACACGCTGCGCGCGGACGGTGCGCTGAGCGTATCGCTCGTCGCGGAGCGCGACGGGCGTATCGTCGGGCACGTCGCGTTCTCGCCGGTCGCGATCGGCGGCGAGCCGGCCGGCAGCCGGCAGTGGTACGGGCTTGCACCGCTCGCGGTGCGGCCCGATTGCCAGCGGCAAAGCATCGGCGCGGGGCTCGTGCGCACGGGGCTCGATGCGTTGCGGCGGCTCGGCGCGCGCGGCTGCGTGGTGCTCGGCGAGCCCGCGTATTACGCTCGCTTCGGGTTCGAGCCGCGCGGCGACATCGTGTTTCCGGGCGTGCCGCCCGAGTATTTCCTCGCGCTGCCGTTCGACGAATCGGCGCCGCTGCCGGCGGGCGACGTGCGTTATCACGATGTGTTTTATCCCGCCGCGTAGCGAACGCCGCAGGCGGGTAACACCTGGTATGGGAAAGCCGCTCTTCGGAGCGGTTTTTTATTGCGCGTCGTCCAATCGCCGTCGCATCGCGAGACGCATATTCGCGCGCGCCAAAAGAAAAAGCCGCTCCGAAGAGCGGCTTTTCGATGCGCGTATGACGCGCGCCGGCGTTACTGGATCTTCGCCTGCTGACGCAGACCTTCCTCGAACGCCTGCAGCTTCTGCTGCACGAGCTGCTGCGCGATCTGCGCCTTCACCTGGTCGAACGGCGGCGGTGCGATGTCGCGGATGTCGTCGACGCGGATGATGTGCCAGCCGAACTGCGTCTTCACCGGCGCGTCGGTCATCTGGCCTTTCTGCAGCTTCTGCGCGGCTGCCGCGAATTCCGGCACGTACGCCTTCGGGTCGGACCAGTCGAGATCGCCGCCGTTCTTGCCCGAACCCGGGTCCTTCGAGTATTGCTTCGCGAGGTCCTCGAACTTCGCGCCGCCCTTGATCTTCGCGATCAGGTCCTTCGCCTGCTGCTCGTTGTCGACGAGGATGTGGTGCAGGTGGTACTCGCGGTTGCCGCCCACGCCCTTGACGAGTTCGTCGTAGCGCGCCTTCACTTCGGCGTCGGTCGGCTGGTTCTTCTTCAGGAAGCTCTCGATCATCGAGCGCAGCACGACGGTCTGCTGCGCGACGGCGACTTGCGCCTTCACGTCCGGACGATTCGGGATGCCTTCGCGGATCGCTTCCTGCATCAGGATTTCGCGGTTCACCAGTTCCTGGCGCACGGCCTGCTGCAGTTGTGGGCCGTCGGTCTGGCCTTGCTGGACGAGCTGCGCGACCATCGCGTCGGCGCGCGACTTCGGAATCGGCGTGCCGTTGACGACGGCGATGTTCTGGGCGAATGCCGGTGCCGCTGCAAAAGCAGCCGCCGCGACCCACAGGCGGGGGGATGTCAGGATCATCGGGAATTCCTAATGAGACTAGATTGAAGATTCATTGAATTCTTCGGGCGTGTAAGCCACGATCGCGAGCGCGTGAATGCCGCGCTGCATCGCATCAGCGAGCGCATCATACACCAGCCGGTGCCGCGCGACGCGCGGCTTGCCCGCGAACGCGGACGAGACGATCGTGACCGTGAAATGGCCGCCGGAGGCCGCGCCCGCATGGCCCGCGTGCTGCGCGCTGTCGTCGCGCACGGTGAGCGACAGCGGCGCGAGCGACGCGGTGAGGCGCGCTTCGATCAGCGCGATGCGTTCGTCGGCGGAGGCGTGGAGAAAGGCGTCGCTCATGTCATTCGTCCTTCAGGTACTTCGTGAGCCACAGGCTCTGCAGGATGATGAACACGACCATCGCGCCCGTCGTACCGAACAGCTTGAAGTTCACCCATTGCGATTCGGTGAAGTTGTGCACCACGTACAGGTTCGCGACGCCGAGCACCGCGAAGAACAGCGCCCAGGCGACGTTCAGCTTGTCCCACACGGGCACGGGCAGCGTGAGCTGCTTGCCCATCATCTTCTCGATCAGGTTCTTGCCGAACGCATAGCGTGCGGCGAGCAGCCCGATCGCAAACAGCCAGTACAGCACAGTCGGTTTCCATTGAATGAATTTCTCGTCATGCAGGACGAGGGTGGCGCCACCGAACACGACGATCACGCCGAGGCTGACCCACAGCATCGTGTCGACCTTCCGGTGCCGGAAGGCGACCCAGGCGACCTGGGCCAGCGTCGCGACGATCGCGACGGCGGTGGCGGTGAAGATGCCCCAGACCTTGAAGGCGACAAAAAACAGGATGATCGGAAACAGATCGAACAGGAATTTCATGGCGCTCGCAGCTGCGTGACGGGCCGCGGGCGCGGCCTGTCACCGTTGTAGGGACCCGCCAGGCATCGCCGTCGCGGATCGGGGGCGGCCCGCCCGGGGCTGGCTGCCTCGGCGATCCGCCCGGCGCCGCTCATTCGTTTTCGGGTCGGGACTCGAAGTTTAACGCAGCCGAATTGATGCAGTACCGCAAACCGGTCTGGTCGCGCGGGCCGTCCTCGAACACGTGGCCCAGATGCGCGCCGCAGTGATTGCAGCGCACCTCGACGCGCACCATCCCGTGCGAGTAGTCGACCTTCTCGTCGATCACCTCGCCGTTGAGTGGCTTGAAGTAGCTGGGCCACCCGCAGCCCGAGTGGAACTTGGCGCCGGATTCGAACAGCGGCGTGCTGCAGACGACGCACTTGTAGATGCCGGCATCCTCGGTGTCGGTGTATTCGCCGGTGAATGCGCGCTCGGTCGCCGCGTGCTGCGTGACCTCGTACTGCATCGGCGTGAGCCGGCGGCGCAGTTCGGCGTCGTCCTTCTGGTACGGGAAGGTCTTGTCGTCGGAATCGTGGGACATGGGGGTTCTCCTGATCGGTCGGTCGAGATGCGCGGGTTGCGGGCTCAGGATGAGCAGCTCACTTCGAGCGAGCCGGCCCAGTCGGGCGGCAACGCCGCGTACGCTTCATGCTCCGGTTGTTCGTCGAACGGACGGCGCAGGATCTGCGCGAGCCGCTCGACTTCCGAAAAATCCTTTTCCTTCGCGCGCCGGATCGCGACTTCGGCCAGATGGTTGCGAAGCACGTATTTGGGGTTCGCGCGGTTCATTGCAACCGCGCGCGCCGCGTCGTCGCGCGTTTCCTCGGACAGTCGCGCGCGGTAGAGGTTCGCCCATGCGTCGAATGCGTCACGGTCGATGAAGAGGTCGCGCACGGGTGCGTCGCGGCTCGCGTCGTGCTTCGAGAGCTGCGCGAGCCGGCGGAACGTCAGCGTGAAATCCGCGTGGCTCGCATGCATCGTCTCGAGCAGCTTGTTCGCGAGTTCGGCGTCGCCCTCGCGTTCGAGTTCGAGGCCGAGTTTCGCGCGCATCGCGCGTTCGAGCGCGGGGCCGAAGCGCTCCGGAAACTTCGCGAGCACGGCCTGGGCGTCGTCCACCGCGCGCTCGGCGCGCGCATCGTCGTCGGCGATGCCGTGCTGCAGCCCGATCAGCGGCAGCAGCGCCTGCGCGAGGCAGTAGCAGTTCCAGTGCGCGATGCGCGGCTGCATCCGGTACGCATAGCGGCCGCTGGTGTCCGAGTGGTTGCAGATGTGGTTCGCATCGAACGCATCGACGAAGCCGAACGGGCCGTAGTCGATCGTCACGCCGAGGATCGACATGTTGTCGGTGTTCATCACGCCGTGGCAGAAGCCGACGGCCTGCCATTGCGCGACGAGGTCGGCCGTGCGCAGCGTCGCCGCTTCGAGCAGCGCGAGGTACGGATCGTCCGCGTCGCGGCAGGCCGGATGGAAGCGGTCGATCACGTGGTCGGCAAGCTGGCGCAGCAGGTCGGGGCGATCGTTCGAGAAGAAGTGCTCGAAGTGACCGAAGCGCACGAAGCTTTCCGACACGCGGGTGACCACGGCCGCCGTCTCGATCTCCTCGCGCACCACCGGCTGGTCGGAGCCGATCACCGTCAGCGCGCGCGTGGTCGGAATGCCGAGGTGATGCATCGCTTCCGAGCACAGGAATTCGCGGATCGACGAGCGCAGCACCGCGCGGCCGTCGCCCATGCGCGAATACGGCGTGCGGCCGCCGCCCTTGAGTTGCAGCTCGTAGCGCCGGCCGTCGGTGCCAGGCAATTCGCCGATCGTCAGCGCGCGGCCGTCGCCGAGCTGGCCGGCCCACACGCCGAACTGATGGCCGGAGTAGACCGACGCGTACGGCATCGCGTGCGCGGGCCAGTCGCGCGTCGGGTTGCCGGCGAACAGCTCGGCGAAACCGGGTTGCGCGGCGACTGCGGGGGGCAGGTCGAGCAGTTGCGCGACGTCGTCGGAAAAGCCGACGACGTACGGCGCGGCAAGCGGCGCGGCCGGCAGGCGCGTATGAAACGCGTCGCCGAGCGTGACGAACGCGCGTTCGGCGGGCGCGGCGAGCGTCGCGGCGAGGTCGGGCAGGGTGTCAGCCGCATCGGCTGCGCTTCGGGAAAACGACATGTTGAGCGCCTCTGGGTAAGCCGATATTGTAAGGCGGCGCCGCGCCGCCCGCATGGCGGCCCGCGCACCGTGCGCCACGCCCGTCCGGGCCGCTGACGGGCGCACACCGGGACGGCTTCGGTACGGAAACCGTCCCCTGGCTGGTCACCGATTCGCATCCTCAGGGAGAACAAGACGATGGGTAAGCCGTTGCTGGGCCAGATGATGGATGTGCCGCTGCTGGTGTCGTCGCTGATTTCGCATGCCGCGCGGCACGCCGGCGACACGGAGATCGTGTCGAAGCGCGTGGAAGGCGACCTGCATCGCTACACGTACCGCGATTGCGAACGCCGCGCGAAGCAGCTGGCGCAGGTGCTCGCGCGGCTCGGCGTCGAGACCGGCGACCGCGTCGGCACGCTGGCGTGGAACGGCTACCGGCACCTGGAGGCGTATTACGGGATCGGCGGGATGGGCGCCGTATGCCACACGATCAACCCGCGCCTGTTTCCCGAACAGATCGCGTACATCGTCAATCACGCGGAAGACCGCTACGTCTTCTTCGACATCAATTTCGCGCCGCTCGTCGATGCGATCGCGCCGCAATGCCCGTACGTGAGGGGCTGGATCGCGATGACGGACGCCGCGCACCTGCCGTCCGGCGCGACGCCGTTCCTCTGCTACGAAACGCTCGTCGAAGCCGAGGACGGGCGCTACGACTGGCCGCGCCTCGACGAGCAGCAGGCGTCGGGGCTCTGCTACACGTCGGGCACGACCGGCAACCCGAAGGGCGTGCTGTATTCGCATCGCTCGACCGTGCTGCATGCTTACGGTGCCGCGCTGCCCGACGCGATGAACCTGTCCGCGATGGACGCCGTGCTGCCCGTCGTGCCGATGTTCCACGTCAACGCTTGGGGGCTGCCGTACGCGGTGCCGCTGACGGGCGGCAAGCTCGTGCTGCCCGGCAAGGATCTCGACGGGAAATCGCTGTACGAGCTGATGGAGGCCGAGCGCGTGACGTTCTCCGCGGGCGTGCCGACCGTGTGGCTCGGCCTGCTGAACTACATGCGCGAGGCCGGCGTGCGTTTCTCGACGCTGAACCGCACGGTGATCGGCGGCTCCGCGTGCCCGCCCGCGATGCTCCGTACGTTCGAGGACGAATACGGCGTGCGCGTGATCCATGCGTGGGGAATGACCGAACTGTCGCCGCTCGGCACGCTCGCGAAGCTCAACTGGGCGCAGTCGCAGCGGCCGCTCGACGCGCAGCGCCGGCTGCTCGAAAAGCAGGGGCGCGTGATCTGCGGCGTCGACATGCGCATCGTCGGCGACGACGGCCGCGAACTGCCGTGGGACGGCGTCGCGTTCGGCGAACTGCAGGTGCGCGGACCGTGGGTGATCGACCACTACTTTCGCGGCGATGCGTCGCCGCTGTCGGACGGCTGGTTCCCGACCGGCGACGTCGCGACGATCGACCCCGACGGCTTCCTGCAGATCACCGACCGCAGCAAGGACGTGATCAAGTCGGGGGGCGAGTGGATCAGCTCGATCGACATCGAGAACGTCGCGATCGCGCATCCCGGGGTGGCCGAAGCCGCGTGCATCGCGTGTGCGCACCCGAAATGGACCGAGCGGCCGCTGCTCGTCGTGGTGCCGCGCGAAGGCGCGAACCTGACCCGCGACACGCTGCTCGCGTTCTACGAGGGCAAGGTCGCGAAATGGTGGATTCCGGACGACGTCGTGTTCGTCGAATCGTTGCCGCACACCGCGACCGGCAAGCTGCAGAAGCTGAAGTTGCGAGAGACGTTCCGCGATTACGTGTTGCCCACCGCGGTGTGCGCGCCGTAAGGCCCAAACCCGGGTCGCGGCCCCCCTTAACTTTCGCATCGGTCGCCCGATCCGTCCCCGGATCGGGAACAAAATTCAAATTGAACGACCGTGCTTTTTCGTTGTATGCTGCCTCCGTTCATCCGGACGTGCGGCCGTTCGACCGCGCACAATGAAAGCGCAGCCAATCCGGCGCGCGATGCATGGAGGCAGGCAGATGGCAGTGGATTACTCGACTCGCGACGGCGTGGCCGTCATCACGCTCAACAATCCGCCCGTCAACGGGCTCGGCCTGTCGACCCGCCAGGGCGTCATGGACGCGCTCGATCGCGCCGCGGGGGACCCGTCGGTCACGGGCATCGTGCTGACCGGCGCGGGCCGCGCGTTCTCGGGCGGCGCCGACATCACCGAATTCAATACGCCGAAGGCCTTGCAGGAGCCGACGCTGCACACCGTGATCCGCGCGGTGGAGGCGAGCGCGAAGCCGGTCGTCGCGGCGCTGCACAGCGTCGTGATGGGCGGCGGCCTCGAGCTTGCGCTCGGCGCGCATTACCGGGTCGCCGCGCCCGGCGCGCAGGTCGCGCTGCCCGAGGTGAAGCTCGGGCTGCTGCCGGGCGCGGGCGGCACGCAGCGTCTGCCGCGCGCGGTCGGGCTCGAAACCGCGCTGAACATGATCGTGTCGGGCGCGCCGGTGCCGTCGGAGCAGCTCGCGAAGAGCGGGCTGTTCGACGAAATGGCCGACGGCGACCTGCTCGACGCGGCCGTCTTATTCGCCCGCAAGGTCGGCGCGCAGAAGGGGCCGCATCCGCGCGTGCGCGATCGCAAGATCGTCCACGAGAACGCGGCGGGCTTCATTCAGTTCGCGCGCAATTCCGCGCGGGCCGCCGCGCCGAATTACCCCGCGCCGCACAAGTGCATCGACGCGATCGAGGCCGGCGTGCTGAACGGCTTCGACAAGGGCAGCGTTGCCGAGCGCGAAGGGTTCGTCGCGCTGATGATGACGCCGGAAAGCCGCGCGCTGCGCCACGCATTCTTCGGCGAGCGGGCGGCGAGCAAGATTCCCGACGTGCCGGCCGATACGCCGCTGCGCGAGATCCGCCGGGTCGGCGTGATCGGCGCGGGCACGATGGGCGGCGGGATCGCGATGAACTTCATCAACGCGGGGCTGCCCGTCACGCTGCTCGAGACGAAGCAGGATGCGCTCGAGCGCGGCCTCGCGACGATCCGCAAGAACTACGACGCGCAGGTGAAGAAGGGCAAGCTCACGCAGGAGAAGCTCGATGCGCGCCTGGCGCTGATCACGCCGACGCTGTCCTACGACGACCTGAAGGACGCCGACCTGATCGTCGAGGCCGTGTTCGAGGAACTCGGCGTGAAGGAGCAGGTGTTCAGGAAGCTCGATGAAGTCGCGAAGCCGGGCGCGATCCTCGCGTCGAACACGTCCACGCTCGACGTCGACAAGATCGCCGCGTTCACGAAGCGCCCGCAGGACGTCGTCGGCATGCACTTCTTCAGCCCCGCGAACGTGATGAAGCTGCTCGAGGTCGTGCGCGGCGCGCAGACCGCGAAGGACGTGCTCGCGACCGTGATGGCGGTGGCGAAGAAGATCCGCAAGACGGCGGTGGTGTCGGGCGTGTGCGACGGCTTCATCGGTAACCGGATGATCGAGCAGTACATCCGCCAGGCGCTGTTCATGCTCGAGGAAGGCGCGCTGCCCGCGCAGGTCGATCGCGCGATCGAGAAGTTCGGCTTCGCGATGGGGCCGTTCCGGATGAGCGACCTCGCCGGCAACGACATCGGCTGGGCGATCCGCAAGCGGCGCTACGTCGAGCAGCCCGATCTGCAGTATTCGAAGATCGCCGACCGCCTGTGCGAACAGGGCCGCTTCGGCCAGAAGACGGGCGCCGGCTGGTACGACTACGTGCCGGGCGACCGCAAGGCAAAGCCGTCGTCGCTCGTCGACGAGATGGTCGTCGCGTATTCGAAGGAGCGCGGCGTCGAGCGGCGCAAGATCGGCGACGACGAGATCGTCGAGCGGCTGGTGTTCGCGCTCGTCAACGAAGGCGCGAAGATCCTCGAGGAGAAGATCGCGTCGAAGGCGTCCGACATCGACATGGTCTACCTGACCGGCTATGGCTTCCCGCTGTGGCGCGGCGGGCCGATGCTGTACGCGGATACGGTCGGCCTCTACAACGTCGAGCGCGCGATCCGCCGCTATGCGGCCGCACCGAACGGCGACGCGTGGCAGCTCGCGCCGTCGATCGCGGAACTGGCGAAGGCCGGCCGCGGGTTCAACGGCTGACGCCGCTGCATCGCGGCGCGACCGATCCTGTCTGGAGACACGCAATGAAACGCACCGACGACGTCCTGCTCGTGATCGACGTGCAATACGACTTCATGCCGGGCGGCGCGCTCGCGGTGCCCGACGGCGATGCGGTCGTGCCGGTGATCAACGCGCTCGCGCAACGCTTCGACCAGGTCGTGCTCACGCAGGATTGGCACCCGCGCGAGCACGTGTCGTTCGCGGCGAACCATCCGGGCCGCGAGCCGTTCTCGACGCTCGCGCTGCCGTACGGCGAGCAGGTGCTGTGGCCCGTGCACTGCGTGCAGGACACCGACGGCGCGGCGCTGCATCGCGACCTCGACATCCCGCACGCGCGACTCGTGATCCGCAAGGGCGGCGATGCGCAGGTCGACAGCTATTCCGCGTTCGTCGAAGCCGACCGCACGACACGCACGGGGCTCGCGGGCTATCTGCGCGAACTCGGTGCGAAGCGCGTGTGGTGCTGCGGGCTCGCGACCGACTATTGCGTCGCGTGGTCGGCGCTCGATGCGCGCGCGGCTGGTTTCGAAGCCGCGGTGATCAACGATGCGTGCCGTGCGATCGACCTGAACGGGTCGCTCGCGCACGCATGGCAGCAGATGCAGGCAGCGGGCGTCGTGCATGCGACGTCCGCGGGCGCGCGCCCGGCGGCGTAGCGCATTTCCCATCCGAATCAGCAGGACCGAAGGAGACTCGCATGACCGAAGCCGTAATCGTATCGACCGCACGCACGCCGCTGGCGAAATCCTGGCGCGGTGCCTTCAACATGACGCACGGCGCGACGCTCGGCGGCCACGTGGTCGCGGCCGCGCTCGAACGCGCGAAGCTCGACCCGGCGCGCGTCGAGGACGTGATCATGGGCTGCGCGAACCCCGAAGGCGCGACGGGCGCGAACATCGCGCGGCAGATCGCGCTGCGCGCCGGCTTGCCGGTCAGCGTGCCGGGGATGACGGTGAACCGTTTCTGTTCGTCGGGGCTGCAGACCATCGCGCTGGCCGCGCAGCGGATCATCGCGGGCGAAGGCGAGGTCTATGTGGCCGGCGGCGTCGAGTCGATCTCGTGCGTGCAGAACGAGATGAACCGGCACATGGTCCAGGAAGGCTGGCTCGTCCAGCACAAGCCCGAGATCTACTGGAACATGCTGCAGACCGCGGAAAACGTCGCGAAGCGCTACGGGATCTCGAAGGAGCGGCAGGATGCCTACGGCGTGCAGTCGCAACTGCGCGCCGCGGCCGCGCAGGAAGCCGGGCGTTTTCGCGACGAGATCGTGCCGATCACCGTGCTCGCGGGCATCGCCGACAAGGCGACGGGCCGCCTGTTCACGCAGGAAGTGACGGTCTCGGCCGACGAAGGCATCCGCCCCGACACGACGCTCGAAGGCGTGTCGAAGATCCGTTCGGCGGTGCCGGGCGGCGTGATCACCGCGGGCAATGCGAGCCAGTTCTCGGACGGCGCATCGGCATGCGTGGTGATGAGCGCCGACGCCGCGCAGCGCGAAGGGTTGCAGCCGCTGGGCGCGTTCCGCGGCTTCGCGGTGGCCGGCTGCGAACCGGACGAAATGGGCATCGGCCCGGTGTTCGCGGTACCCAAGCTGCTGAAGCAGGCCGGGCTGACGGTCGACGACATCGGGCTGTGGGAGCTGAACGAGGCGTTCGCGGTGCAGGTGCTGTACTGCCGCGACACGCTCGGGATCCCTGAGGACCGCCTGAACGTCAACGGCGGCGCGATCGCGGTCGGCCATCCGTATGGCGTGTCGGGCGCGCGCCTGACGGGCCATGCGCTGATCGAGGGCAAGCGGCGCGGCGTGAAGTACGCGGTCGTCACGATGTGCATCGGCGGCGGGCAGGGCGCGGCCGGCCTGTTCGAAATCCTCTGATCTTTGACCGGCGGCGGCCGCGGTGGCGCTTCGGCGTTACCGCCCGCCGCCGCAGTGAATCGGCGCGGCGCGCGCGCCATTCGCAACCAACGGGAAGCACAAGGCATGCACCCGGCAATGCCGTTTCCCCGGACTTGTCAAACGAATTGCCCCACCTATACTTGCTCTGACATTTGCCTTTCGGCACGATGGGCCAGATCGCGCGTCGCGTGATCCGTGCCGAGAAGATTCGAACCAACGCAGCAGACCGACCGGGGACCGAATGAGTACGACCTATGCAGCCGGGGAACCGCCGCGCGTCGTCAGCGCGGCCGCGAGGCTCTACGCGAAATGCCTGCTGGTCGGATTCGCGTTGCTGCCCGCCTATCTGATTGCCTATCTGTGGTTCTTCAGCGACCGGGGCGTCGTGTTCGAGAACCACGCTTTCCATGAAATCGCGATCGCGGCGGCGACGCTCGAAGGCGCCTTCGTCACCTACGTGACGTGGGTGTGCTACCGGTCGTCCGGCGAGCCGCTGCTGCGCTGGCTGACGCTCGGTTTTCTCGGCTTCGCGATGATCTATGCGCTGCACGGGGCGTTCACCGGGATGGCGCACCACAATATCTGGCTGTTCCTGCTGTACGGACCCGCGTCGCGGTTCGTGATGTCGGCGCTGCTGCTCACGGGCCTGCTGTCGTATTCGCGTCCGCCCGACCGGCTCGACAAGCGCACGAGCGTGCGGACGTGGCTGCCGTGGATCGTGTTCTTCCTGATCGTCAACGTGGCGGTCGCGTACATCGCCTATTCGCCGGTCGCGGGCGCACTGGGCACGCGGCTGTCGATGGAAGGCGGCGCGCTGGTGTTCTCGCTGCTGAACGTGTGCCTGCTGCTCGCGCGGCGCATCCGCTCGCCGCTGATGGTGATCTACGGCGTGTCGATCATGGCGTTCGCGCTGTCGTCGCTCGCGTTCATCCTTGGCAAGCCGTGGAATCACATGTGGTGGCTCGCGCATGCGATCTTCGCGGGCGGATTCTTCCTGCTCAGTTACGGCGTCGTGCAGGCGCTGCAGACGACACGCTCGTTCTCGGCGATCTACAGCCAGGAAGACCTGATGAGCCGGCTGTCGGAATCGATGGCGCGTACCGAGAGCGCGCTGCAGGAACTGCGGCGCACGAACCAGAAGCTCGAATACATGGCCGCGACCGACCCGATGACGGGCGCGTCGAACCGCCGGCAGTTCATCGCGCAGGTCGAGCGTGAGATCGTGCGGGCCGAGCGCGACGGCACGCCGTTCTGCCTGCTCGCGCTCGATCTCGACAATTTCAAGAACATCAACGATGCATACGGGCACCAGATCGGCGACGAGGTGCTGCGCGGCGTCGTGCGCCAGTGCCTCGAGGCAATCCGGCCGGCGGGCGCGCTCGCGCGGGTCGGCGGCGAGGAGTTCATGGCGCTCTTGCCGGAGATGCCGCTCGAAGGCGCGCGGATGACGGCCGAGCGCGTGCGTTCGTCGATCTCGAGTTCGCCGTTCGGGCTCGACTTCAAGCGCGTGCAGGTGACGGTCAGCGTCGGCGTCGCGCAATACGGCGTCGACGGCAGCACGGTCGATGCGCTGCTGCGGGTGGTCGACGAGCGGCTGTATCAGGCGAAGCGGGAAGGGCGCAACCGCGTGGTGTCGCGCTAACCGGATTTGCGCCGAAAGCCCTGGCGGCGGGAGTGCCGCCGGGGCTTTCGCGGGCCGGTGTCGGTATCGGCCTGCTCACGCGCGGCGACGCGCTAGCGCGACGCCACCGCCGTCGCCTGCTTCGACTGGTCGTCCTGCATCGACTGCGACGCCTGCCACCAGTACTTGCCCGCGCGCTGCTGCGGATCGCGGATCGCGAGATACGTCGTACTCCAGAGCTGCGCCGCGTTGGCTTCGGTCGCATCGGCGCTGCGCGTGCCGAATGCGTCGGTCTGGTACTTGCCGTTCACGTAGGACCACGTCCACATTTCCGACGTGCGCATGTCGCGCCCGTTCGAGATCACCTGCCAGATCGTCTGCCGCGCCTGCGTGAGCAGCGTGCGCGTCGCGGCCGACAGGTCCTGGCGCGCCAGTTGCCGATCGAGCCCGGCCACCCACATCGCCTGCTGCCACGACCAGATCACCGTGCCGTGATACGCGGAGCTCGTGAACTTCGGCCACAGCGACGAGCTCGCATACGCGGGGTTCGCGATCAGCATCCCGACATCCGTCACGAGCCCGGTCGGGAACGGCCGCGTGACGTCGCTGACGATCCGCTGGAGCTGATCGTCCGGCGGCGTGCCGAACAGCAGCGCGAAGCCGCCGTCCGAATTCATCACCGGAATCGGGTTGCCCTGCTGGTCGAGCGACAGCGCGTAGAAGGCCAGCGGTGCGTTGGGCGCGGCGCCGGCCGGCACGCCAGCGGATGGCGCATAGGCCGACACGTCGGTGGCCGCCTGCGCGGCCGGCACGCTGACCTGGAACAGCGGCGGCGCCTGCGTTTCCCACGTGGCCGCCTCGTTCGCCGTGTTGGCGAGCATCGCGCGTTGCTGGGCATCGAGGTACGGATCGAGCAGGCCGCGGGCGAGGAACGCGTTCGCCGCGCGCAGCGCGGCCGGCACGAGCACCGCGTTCACGTCGTACGGGTAGACGCCGCCGCCGAGACCGTCGGTGCTATCGCGCCAGTTGCCGACGATTTCGCCGGGCCGCAGGTGGATCAGGTTCGCGACCGACGGCTGCTGCGCGAACGGCTGCGCGGTCGTTGCGACGTGCAGCAGGTTGACGACGAGGCGGCTGCCGTTGGTCTGCCCGTCGCTGCCGCGCTGCGCCAGATACGCGGCCGCACGTGCCTGGCCGCGCGTATCGTCGATCAGCCACGCAGCCGCGATCGGCGCGAGCAGGTAGTCGCTGTCAATCATCTTGTAGTCGTAGGTCGGTGTCGCATCGTTCGGCCGCCCGTTCTTCTGGTTGTCGACCAGCGCGAATTCGCCGATGCCTTCCTCGTGCGCGACCTTGCCGTCGGCCGACAGGCGGCTCAGCACCGATGACAGGCCGGCCTCGATCGCGGCCGGTTCGAGCACGGGCATCAGCATGCGGACCGAGATCAGCGTGTCGCGGCCGAAGTACGTGTCGTACTGCCACGAGCCGGCCAGCAGCTTGTCGTTGAAGCTCAGGAATTCGAGCACGTTCTGGCTGACCGGGTCGGGATTCACCGACGGGGCGAACAGGTCGGCGTGCGTGATCGGCGACAGCGGCGTCTCGCCCGACAGCGCATCGATGTGCAGCTTCAGCGTGTGCGAACCCGCGGGTGCGTTGAGCACGAGCTTGCCGCCCGCTGCCGGCGCGATGCTGCCGCCGTCGCGCAGCGTGATGCGCAGCGCATAACCGGGCGCGCCGTCGAGCCGGTCGCGTTGCCATTGTGCGGTGCTGCCCTGGACCGTCGGCGCGGTGAGGATCTGCTGCGGGATCGTCGCGCCGCCGTTGAAGTCGCGCAGGAAGCGCACGTTGCTGAGCACGCCCTGCCGGATCGTCAGTGTGCCGGTGTCGACCGACACGTCGGCGCCGATGCCGTACAGCGGGCGGCCGTGCGTGTCCGGCGCCGACAGCGCGGACGGCGGCGTGTCGAGGTTCCAGTTTACCGGCTGGGCTGTATCGTCGAACCACAGCCCGGTGCCGCTGTTGCCGGCGGGGAACACCACCAGCAGGCGCGGCTTCGTCGACGAGCGCACCAGCAGGTGCGCGGCGACCTTGTCCTGTCGGTAGAACGCGTTGATCTGGCCGCCGGTGTCCATGCGGAACGACAATGCGGCGGTGTTCGATGGCGGGGTGGTGGACTTGACGTCGTCGTCGTTGCAGGCCGACAGCAGGCCGGCGCAGACGAGCCCGAGACACAGCGACTTCGCAAGGCGATGCATGTTGATGTCCCTCCTGATGACTGGCGATTTTTTATCTGGATGTTTCAGTGGCGGATCTTGGGTCCGTCTGGTCTCGTGTCGCGGCTATTCTGGTGAATGGCTGGAATTAATCGAGGTGTTGCGTTTCTTCGAAAGGAAAAATGGGTTGGCAATAACCGAATGGCTGATAAATGCCGAAAGCTGAAAACGACAGGGGCGAGCGGCGATGCCCTGCGGGAAGGCCGGTGCGAAGGGCCTTCGCGCAGATGAGTGGCGAATCCGGAGTGGCGCGGAAAACGATACGTAAGCCGTCGTAGGCGATTCTAAATTTATGGGAAAGTCGAAGTCAATAATGTTTTGGTTTTCAAATATTGAATTGAAAAATTGATCGCAATTATTACCCATCTCTCCGGTAAAACTTGCGATTTAACGAATCGAAATTAACGCGCTCCGGATAACCGGTGACAAGACGATCGGCAATGCTCTATCGGGCCGGGGATTGATGCCGGACAGGAAACGAATCACCGCGTTGTGTCGGTCTCTGTCGTGACAGGCCGGCATGCGAGACACGGCGCGGGCGAAGCCCAGCAAGCCGCGTTCCTGCGCATACGCGCACACGAGGCATGGTCGCCTGATCTCGAACGGGCAGCTGGCGGACGCAGTACGGCGGGCCATCGCCTTCGGAGCCGCGCCGGCAGAAGCGGCTTGCCGAAGAGAACGCGAAGCTCGCGCGGCTCGTTCGTGGCCGATCCGTCGCCCGAAGCCCGCTACGAGCGGGCAATTTTTCGCACCGGGTATTTATAATCGCGCACGGCTGAGCCGTTCCATTCGCGATGAGCGCGAATATCGGCCCAACTGATTTAGTATGAGCAATCTGCGCTCGGCGGGAGGGGCGCTCATTCGCTGTGAGGAGACCCATGCACCCCCGTCGGACTGCCCCTTACGTCATCGTGGCAATTGCTTCCATGATCGCGTGCGCGCTCATGGCGCTATGCGTGCTGCAACTCTTGCAGAGCCGCGACGACGCGATGGAGCGTGCAAGGGAAACGTCACGCAACCTCGGACTTGTCGCCGAGCGCGACATTGAACGCAATTTCGAGTTGTACGACCTGTCTTTGCAGGCGGTCATCCATGGGTTGCAGCGCCGCGATGTGATGGACGCTTCGCCCGGTCTGCGCCGGGCGGTGCTGTTCGATCACGCGATGACCGCGGAATTTCTCGGTTCGATGCTCGTGATGGATGCGGGCGGCAATATCGTCCTGGATTCGGGCTATGACGAGCCGCGCAAGGGCAATTTCGCCGATCGCCGATACTTCACGGTCCATCGCGACAATCCGAACGTCGGACTCTATGTCAGTGACCCGTTCGTATCCCGTTTGCGGGGAGGCATGCTCAGTATCGCGCTCACGCGGCGGATTTCGAACCCCGATGGATCGTTTGGCGGCATTGCCGTTATCGCGGTCAATCTTGAATATTTTCATCAGCTCTTCGCCGGGCTTTCGCTTGGCAAACATGGTTCGATTTCGCTGATCGGCGAAGACGGCAAGATGGTGATGCGTCAGCCGTACGATGTGCATACCATCGGCCGCGACCTCAGCAAAGCGGCAACATTCCGGCGGTTTCAGACCGCGCGAGAGGGCTCCTTCTCTGAAACCTCATCGATCGACGGCGTGCGCCGCCTGTACTACTTCAAGCATTTGCCGAAACTGCCGCTGATCATCATGGTCGCGGAGGCCGAGCAGGACATTTACGCCGCCTGGCGACAACGTGCGATTACGATCGGCGGACTGGTCGCGACGTTCGGGGTGGCGTTCATCGCGCTGTCCCTGCTGCTCGGTTCGCAGCTGCGGCGCCGTATGCGGGCCGAGTCGGAACTCGTGCTGCTCGCCCGGACGGACGGTCTCACCGGCCTGAGCAATCGCCGCAGCTTTGGCGAGGTACTGGACAACGAGTGGCGTCGCGCCCGGCGTGCGCGTTCCGTTTTCTCGCTGCTGTTCGTGGATGTGGACCGGTTCAAGGCTTACAACGACACGTACGGTCATCAGGCCGGGGACGATGCGTTGGCGGCTGTTGCGCGGTGCATCGGCGAGAACATTCGCCGGCCGGCCGATACGGCGGCTCGGTATGGCGGGGAGGAGTTCGTCGTGTTGCTCCCCGATACGTCGCAAACCGGCGCGGCGCAGATCGCCGAGCGGATTCGCGCAGCCATCGACGAGTTGGCCCTCGAGCACGCTGGCAGCGAATATGGGCGTGTTACCGCGAGCATTGGCCTGGCGAGCTGGACGCCCGATCAGGAAGGGCAGCCGGATGCCGTGATCAAGGCGGCTGATGAGGCGCTGTATTACGCGAAGGCGACTGGTCGGAACAAGGTCGCCGCGTTGCAGCCGGCGGAGTGAGGGGGGCTGCATCGTGCGTGCCGTCAGACGCATGCCAGCGGTGACCGAACCTGACGGACGCACCTCAAGAACAGTCCATTGCCGTCAGTAAGTTTGGTAGGCTTGTTGCCTGCCTTCGCTTGTCGGATCTTGACGTCGGTAAGTGGCACGGTGAAAAAAGCGGGTATCGTCCCGGAAGATTTCAACCGATGCCCGCTTTTTTCGACCGGGTGCGATTCCGAGCGAACGAGAGCGAACGGCAGGCGGGCGCAAAGTGCCCGACTGGCAAGGGTTCAGGCCAATTGCCGACCCAACACGAACAGGAGCAACCGAAGTGATCAGACATATCGTCATGTGGAAGTTGAAGGAATCGGCCGAAGGCGCGACGCGTGCGCAGAACGCGCTGAAGCTGAAGGAAAAGCTCGAAGGCTGCCGCGATCTCGTGCCGGGCACCTTGCAGATCGACGTCGGCCTGGCGACGCCGGGCCTCGACGCGACCGCCGACATCGTGCTCGTCTCCGATTTCACCGACAAGGCCGCGCTCGACGCATACCAGGTGCATCCGGTTCACCAGGAAGTGAAGAAATTCGTCGTCGCGGTGGCTGAATCGCGCGAATGCGTCGACTACATCGTCGACGTCGCACGATGAGCGACGCGGCAACCCCGACGGAAGGCCCGTCGATCGAAAGCCCGTTCGTCGATCTGCTCGGCGTGCAGCTCGTGTCCGCGAAGGATGGCGCGAGCGAGATCGTGCTGCCGCTCGAGGAACGCCACATGAACACGTGGAGCATCGCGCACGGCGGCGTGACGATGACGCTCGCCGATATTGCGCTTGCGATGGCGGCGCGCAGCCTGACCGACGACGGCGTCGGCGTCGTCACGGTCGAGATGAAGGTGAACTTCATGCAGCCGGGCCGCGGCGAGCTGCGCGCTTACGGGCGCGTGATGCACCGCTCGACGACGATGGCCTACTGCGAAGGCGAAGTGCGCGACAGCGACGGCAATTTCGTCGCGAAGGCGCTCGGTACCTTCAAATACATGCGGCGGCTCGCGGTCGGCCGCGACATCAAGCGGCAACGCTCGCGCACGGCGCCGGACGCGCAACCCGGCCCGAGCGACGCGTAAACACACCCGCCATGCACGGCCCTGTCTCTTCGATGAGGCAGGGCCGTTTCGTTTTGCAGCCCGGATGCCGGCACACCGTGCGCCGCGCCGGTCCGGCCCCCGCGTGGCATCATGTCACGCTTGTCCGCTTTGTCCGTTCACGGCGCCACGCCGGCGCCGTCCATACCGATGCCGCTGAATCCGAAGATCGCCCAGGTGCTCGACATGATCGAGCGCGCGAAACGTCCGTCGTATCACCATCAGACGCCGCAGCAGGCCCGCGCCGCATACGAGAAGAGCGCGCCGATCCTCGACGTCGCGCCGGCGCCGATGCATTCGGTGGAGGAATGCGTGGTGCCGACGCGCGACGGCCGCACGATCGGTGCGCGGCTGTACTTGCCGGTCGCGCCGAGCTTGGCGGAGCCGCTGCCCGCGCTCGTCTACTACCACGGCGGCGGCTTCACGGTCGGCAGCGTCGACACGCACGATGCGCTGTGCCGGATGTTCGCGCACGATGCGCAATGCGCGGTGCTGTCGGTCGGCTACCGGCTCGCGCCCGAACACAGGTTTCCGACCGCGGTGAACGACGCGGACGACGCATTGCAGTGGCTGCATCGCGAAGCCGCCACGTTCGGCATCGACGCCGCACGGCTGGCGGTCGGCGGCGACAGTGCGGGCGGCACGCTCGCAACGGTCTGCGCGGTGCTCGCGCGCGACGCGGGCATTCGTCTTGCGCTGCAACTGCTGATCTATCCGGGCGTGACGGGCCACCAGGACACCGAATCGCACGCACGGCTCGCCAACGGCTACCTGTTGACGCAGGACACGATCCAGTGGTTCTTCACGCAGTACGTGCGCGATCGGGCCGATCGCGACGACTGGCGTTTCGCGCCGCTCGACGGCACGCGCGATGCGCCGTCGTTCGCGGGCGTCGCGCCGGCGTGGATCGCGACGGCCGAATACGATCCGCTGAGCGACGAGGGTGCCGCGTACGCGGACAAGTTGCGCGCGGCCGGCAACGCGGTCACGCTGGTCTGCTATCCGGGGATGATCCACGAATTCTTCAAGATGGGCGGCTACGTGCCGGAGGTGCGGGCCGCGCATGCCGATGCGGTTGCGGCGCTGAAGGCTGCATTCGACGAGGTTTGACGGCGAGCGCCCGAAGGCGCGCACACCGCGGGAGGATGGCGATGACGAATGGCGCGGGCGGGGTGGAAACGGGCGACTGGACGGTCCTGGGCGGCGATGCTGCACGCATCCGCGACGCGGTGTTCGTGCGCGAGCAGCAGATTCCGCCGGAATGGGAGCTCGACGACGACGATCCGCTGTCGCTGCATGCGGTCGCGTACCGGACCGACGCGGCGACCGGGCTGCGCCGCGCGGTCGCGACGGGGCGGCTGCTGCCGTCCGGCACGATCGGCCGCGTCGCGGTGTTGGCCGACATGCGCGGGCAGGGCGTCGGGTCGGCCGTGCTCAATGCGCTGCTGGACGCCGCGCGCCGCCGCGGTGAAGCCGTCGTGCGGCTGTACGCGCAGGATTCGGCGGTGTCGTTCTATCTGCGGCACGGCTTCGCGGCGGTCGGCGAACCGTTCGTCGAAGCCGGCGTGCCGCACGTCGAGATGACGCGCGCGCCGTAGCGCGCCACGTGTGCGCTCAGCGCGGCCGCGCCGCGTCGATATCGAACGTGAACGCGCGCTCGAACGCGCCCGGGCGGACGGTGCGGTGCGAGCCGTCGTCGTCGCTGCGCTCCTTGACCTCCACCGTCAGCCGCACGCCTTCCTTCATCGTGACGCGCAGCGCGGTCGTGCCGCGCGTGCCGTATTCGGGCGTTTCGATGAACGCGGCCGACAACGCGCGTTCGCGCTCGATCGGAATGCCCGTGTGCGGCAATGCATCGTCGTCCGCGACGTGCGGGTCGCGCAGCAGCGCGATCAGTTCGTCGAGCGACGGGGTCGGATTGTCGGTCAGCAGCGTGCCGAGCTCCGCGCGCTTGCGCACCACTTTCGGCCAGGGCGTATCGAGCCGCGCATTCGACAGCGCATGCACGCCCGGCGCGATCGCCACGGGCGCGGCGACACGGCTTTCGCCCTCGGGGGCGCGGTTGCAGAACCACGCGAGTTCGCGCCGGCGCCAGTCGCCGACGAGCAGGTTGAAGCCGTTGTACACGGCCGCATGCTCGGCGAGCTGCGCGAGATAGTCGAGCGGCGCGACAGGCGTGCCGCCGAGAAAGTCGGAGACCAGCTTGCCGCGGGTCGGTGCGCCCGCGCGGATGTCGAACGGCGCGCGGTAGTTGGTCAGCGCGGCGAAACGGCCGTCGCGCGATACGCCGAGCCACGTGCCGCCCGCTTCGAGATCGCGGCCGGCCAGTACGCCCGGCACGTCCTCCCACCACGAGAGCGGCGCGCTGGTCCGGCGAAAGAACTCGTCACGATTCGCGACGAGGGTAAAGACGGGACCGGCGGCGGCATCGGGCTGCCAGTCGAAGGCAATCAGACACATCGGGCGAATCTCTCGCAGGAAACGTCGGGCGCCGGCTGCGACTCGCGAGCCGGCGCCCGAACGGGTTGTCAGTGCATCAGACTTCGGTTGGCCACGCGTACGGCAGCGCGTCGAACGCGAGCGCCGGGCCGTCGGCCGAACCGAGGTGCACCGTGCCGCCGTCGAGCGCGGCGAGCTTGATCTCGACGAGCGCGTCGACGCCGCCCGCCGGCGCGGCCGCCGCGTTGACGATCATCCCGCACGGCTGGCCGGGGTCGTCGCTGTGGAACAACTCGACGCCGGCATGCACGTTGTCGGTTTCGCCGGCGACGTGCGCGAGCGCGGTGCGGCGCTTGATCGTGCCGCGGTATTGACTGCGCGCCACCACTTCCTGGCCCGGGTAGCACCCTTTCCTGAAGTTAACGGCACCGATCACGTCGAAGTTGACCATTTGCGGTACGAACTGTTCGACGGCCGGCTGCGTGATGCGCGGCTCGCCCGCGCGCACGTCGAGCCAGTCCCACACGGCGGGCGACACGATCGGCAGCGTGCCGGCCAGCGCGGCGAGGCGCGCGTCGACTTCGGCGCGCGGGCCGATCCACAGATAGCGCTTGCGGCCAGCCGCATCGGGCACGCGGATCAGCGCGCCGGCCGGGCCGTCGACCTTCACGTGCACGCCGTCGGGCAGGGCATCGAAGATGCCGGACAGCGCGTCGCGCACGTCGCCCGCGAAGCCGGCCACCGCGAGCGCGTCGCTCGCGTCCGTCAGCTTCGCCTTCGCGCGCAGCACGAACATCGACAGCCGCTTCTGCACGGTCGGCTGCACGTCCTTCGACACGAGCAGGCGCACATCGTGGCCGGCGCGCCACGTGAGGAACGACGCGAGCAGGCGGCCCTTCGGCGAGCAGTACCCGGACAGCCGGGCGCTGCCGGCATCGAGATGCTCGATGTCGTTGGTGAGCTGGCTATGCAGGAACGTCGCGGCATCGTCGCCGGCCACGTCGATCACGCCGAACTGCGGCAGCGGCATGCAGGCGGCCGGCGCATCGAAATCGGCGGCGGACGGGCGAGGGAAAACGGGGAGCGAGGCAGATGCCGCCTGGGCAGCCGGTGAAGCGAACGGTGTGCTCATGGAATGAGGGAACAGTCAACCCTGACTTTGACGGAGGCGAGCAAGTATTATATGGGTCTTACCTGAGTCACGTTTCCATGTCCCTACTGAAGAAATGCGCCGCGACGATCGTGGCGCTGGCCGTCGTCGTGGCCGCTGCCGGAGCGGGCGGCGGGTATTACTGGGCAACCCGGCCGCTGTTGCTGGGCTCGGCATCGCTCGACGTCACGATCAAGCCGCGCAGCAGCGTGAAGAGCGTCGCGCTGCAGCTCAAGCGCGGCGGCGTGCCGGTCGAGCCGTTCGCGTTCGTCGCGATGACGCGCGTGCTCGGGCTGTCGAGCCGGCTCAAATCGGGCAACTACGAATTCAAGACCGGCATCACGCCGTACGACGTGCTGCAGAAGATCGCGCGCGGCGACGTGAACGAGTACGTCGCGACGGTCATCGAGGGCTGGACCTTCAAGCGGATGCGCGCCGAGCTCGACGCGAACCCCGATCTGGCGCACGCGACGGCCGGCATGAGCGACGCCGAGCTGCTGCGCGCGATCGGCGCGTCGGACGGCGCCGTGCAGCGCGGCAGCGGCGAGGGGCTGTTCTTCCCCGATACCTACCTGTTCGACAAGGGCACGAGCGACCTGAACATCTACCGGCGCGCGTACCGCCTGATGCAGACGCGCATCGACGAGGCGTGGGCCGCGCGCACGCCGGGGCTGCCGTACAAGACGCCTTACGAAATGCTGACGATCGCGTCGATCGTCGAGAAGGAAACCGGCCACGCGGCCGACCGCGCGTTCGTCGCGGCCGTGTTCGCGAACCGGCTGCGCATCGGCATGCCGCTGCAGACCGATCCGTCGGTGATCTACGGGCTCGGCGACGCGTACGACGGCCGGCTGCGCAAGCGCGACCTGCAGGCCGACACTCCTTACAATACCTACACCCGACGCGGGCTGCCGCCCACGCCGATCGCGTTGCCGGGTGTCGCCGCGCTGCAGGCGGCGATCAATCCGGCCCCGACGAGCGCGCTCTATTTCGTCGCGAAGGGCGACGGCACGAGCGTGTTCTCGGACACGCTCGGCGACCACAACAAGGCCGTGGATAAATACATACGAGGTCAATAATGGCGAGCGGTAAATTCATCACGTTCGAAGGCATCGACGGGGCGGGGAAGACCACCCACCTGCAATGGTTCTGCGAACGTCTCCAGGGCCGGCTGGCGGCGGCCGGCCGGCAAGTGGTCGTCACCCGCGAGCCGGGCGGCACGCAGCTCGGCGAGAAACTGCGCGAAATCCTACTGAACCAGCCGATGGATCTCGAAACGGAGGCGCTGCTGATGTTCGCCGCGCGGCGCGAGCACCTCGCGCTCGTGATCGAGCCGGCGCTCGCGCGCGGCGACTGGGTCGTGTCCGACCGCTTCACCGACGCGACGTTCGCGTACCAGGGCGGCGGCCGCGGGCTGCCGCGCGACAAGCTCGAGACGCTCGAGCGCTGGGTGCAGGGCGGGTTCCAGCCCGACCTCACGGTGCTGTTCGACGTCGCGCCGCAAGTCGCGAGCGAGCGCCGCGGCGCCGCGCGCATGCCCGACAAGTTCGAAAGCGAGTCCGACGCGTTCTTCTCGCGTACACGGGCCGAATACCTGCGGCGCGCGGAAGAGGCGCCGCACCGCTTCGCGATCGTCGACGCGACGCGATCGATTCCCGAGATCCGCCAGCAGCTCGAACGCGTGCTCGCCGCGCTGTAACCCGCAAGGAACGCACCACATGATCTATCCGTGGCAAACCGACGACTGGAATCGCCTGCAGCAACTGCGCGCGCAATGGCCGCATGCGCTGCTGCTGCACGGTCAGGCCGGGATCGGCAAGCTGCAGTTCGCGCAGCATCTCGCGCAGGGTTTCCTGTGCGAATCGCCGCAGCCGAACGGCGAGCCGTGCGGCACCTGCGCGGCCTGCAACTGGTTCTCGCAGGGCAACCATCCCGATTACCGGATCGTGCTGCCCGAGGCGCTGGCGGGCGAGGCGCCGGGCGCGGCCGATGACGCGAAGCCGGCCGACGCGGACGAGGGCGGCAAGAAGACCCGTGCGCCGAGCAAGGAAATCAAGATCGAGCAGGTGCGCGCGCTGCTCGACTTCTGCGGGGTCGGTTCGCACCGCGGCGGCGCGCGCGTCGTCGTGCTGTATCCGGCCGAGGCGCTCAACGTCGCTGCATCGAACGCGTTGCTGAAAACGCTGG
Organism: Burkholderia sp. KCJ3K979; assembly: GCF_016759955.1. NCBI lineage: Bacteria > Pseudomonadati > Pseudomonadota > Betaproteobacteria > Burkholderiales > Burkholderiaceae > Burkholderia > Burkholderia sp. KCJ3K979. Next base: position 7,986 of record NZ_JACFYV010000021.1, on the reverse strand, counting down.
AGGAGCCGCCGGCCGGCGTCGTGTTCCTGCTCGTGTCGGCGCGCATCGACCGCCTGTTGCCGACGATCATCAGCCGCTGCCGCCAGTGGCCGATGACGGTGCCGGCGCCGGAGGCCGCCGCCGCGTGGCTCGCGGCGCAGGGCGTCGACCACGCCAGCGCGCTGCTCGCCGAAGCCGGCGGCGCGCCGCTCGCCGCGCTGGCGCTCGCGAGCGACGAAAACCGTCCGCTGCGCGACTACACGCTCGGGCAACTGGCCGCCGGTGCGGCGTGCGATCCGTTCGCCTGCGGCGAGACGCTGCAGAAGCTGCCGGTGCCGCTGGTGCTCGGCTGGTTGCAGCGCTGGCTGTACGATCTGCTCGCGCAGCGGATGGCCGGCGCGCCGCGCTACTTCCCGACGCACGCGGCGGCCCTGGCGCGCTGCGCGGAAGCGGTCGACGCGAACGCATTCGCGCGCTTCATGAAAGCCGTGACGCGGCAGCGGACGGTCGAGAACCATCCGCTCAACGCGCGGCTCGTATTCGAGGAATTGTTTCTCGGATATCGGGAAATATTCGCTTGATCAGGCATTGTTTCCGATGGGTTGAGAAACGATGAGCGGATCACGCGGGGGCGCGACCGTGGCCGGCCGGCCCGCCCACCTTGCCCGGTGCCGCATGCCGGCGGGCGCATGAGCGCCCGTCTCACGTATTCAGGAAACACGATGTTCGTCGACTCTCACTGCCACATCAATTTCAAGGGCCTGGCCGACCGCCTGCCGGCCGTTCTCGAGAACATGCGCGAGCACGACGTCACGCATGCGCTGTGCGTGTCGGTCGATCTCGAGACGCTGCCCGACGTGCTCGCGATCGCCGAAGCGCACGACAACGTGTACGCATCGGTCGGCGTGCATCCCGATCACGAGGACATGCGCGAGCCGACGCTCGCGGAGCTGGTCGAGCTGGCCGCGCACCCGAAGGTCGTCGCGATCGGCGAAACTGGCCTCGACTACTATCGCCTCGAAGGCCGCTCGATCGCCGACATGGAATGGCAGCGCGAACGTTTTCGCACGCACATTCGCGCGGCGACCGCGACGATGAAGCCGCTGATCATCCACACGCGTTCGTCGTCGGAAGACACGCTGCGGATCATGGCCGAGGAGCGCGCGGACGTGCCGGGCGGCGTGATGCACTGCTTCACCGAGCCGTGGCCGGTCGCCGAGCAGGCGCTCGCGCAGAACTTCCATATCTCGCTGTCGGGCATCGTCACGTTCAAGAACGCGACCGACGTGCAGGACGTCGCGCGGCGCGTGCCGCTCGACCGGCTGCTGATCGAGACCGACTCGCCGTACCTCGCGCCGGTGCCGTATCGCGGCAAGCCGAATGAACCTGCGTACGTCAGCCATGTCGGACGCTTTATCGCATCCGAGCGCGGTGTCGCCGTCGAGGCGCTCGCCGATGCGACGACGCAGAACTTTTTCCGGCTGTTCAAGATCGCCCGCTAACGACGGGCGCGTAGCCGACAACCCAGGGAAGGAGCCCACAACAATGACGAAGCCGACCAACCATCTGCCCAAACGCGCACTCGTTGCCGCCGCATTCGTCGCGAGCGGGCTGTTCGCCGCCGCCGGCGCGCACGCCGAGTCGCTCGACGCGATCGTCAAGGCCGTCAAGTTCGACGACATCGCCGATATCGGCAAGCAGCTCAAGAGCGGCAAGCTCGATCCGAACACGCTCGCGCCGAACGGCGACCCGATCCTCGTGATCGCCGCCCGCGAGAAATCCGACAAGGTCGCGGCCGCGATCGCCACGACGCCGAATGTCGATCTCGAGAAGGAAGACAAGGCCGGCGAAAACGCGCTGATGCTCGCGTCGCTGAACGGCGACCTCGGGCTCGTCAAGCTGCTGATCGACAAGGGCGCGGAAGTCAGCAAGAAGGGCTGGGCGCCGCTGCATTACGCGGCGACCAATGGCCAGGACGCGGTCGTCAAGGTGCTGCTCGACCACGACGCGTACATCGACACCGCATCGCCGAACGGCACGACGCCGCTGATGATGGCCGCGCGCGGCAACCATGCGTCGACGGTCACGCTGCTGCTCGACCAGGGCGCCGATCCGCAGGTGAAGAACCAGCTCGGCATCACCGCGCTCGAGTTCGCGAAGCACTACAACGCGCCGGACGCGATCGAGATCCTGAGCAAGCGGACGACGCGTATCGGTGCGGCGACGCCGGCAGATGCGCAAAAGAGTGCAAAATAACGTTTTTTGGTGCGGCGGCGCCTGTCCGCCGGGCCGGCTTCCGGCCGGCGCCGGGCATCCGGCGCCGCACCAGCCAGGGCAGCAGGCGGTCTCGGGCCGCATTGACATAAGAAGGAACACCATGTTGCGCGCAATGTTTTGTGCCGCGGCGTTTGCCGTGCCGTTGTCGGCGGCGGCTTTCACGGGCGCGGATCTCGACCGGCTGTGCGCGAAGACGGACGTCAAGTCGCGGGCGTCGTGCGCGGCCTATATCGAAGGCGCCGCCGACGGCGTCTACAACACGATCGATGCGATCGGCGGCACCACGGGGCCGCGCGTCGGCCAGTACTTCTGCCTGCCGCCCGACATCCGGGCGCAACAGATGACGGACGCGGTGCGCAAGTACATCGCCGAGAATCCAAAGCTGGCCGACTACAACGCGAGCACCGCGGTGTCGCTCGGTCTCGGCAAGGCGTTTCCCTGCAGGAACGGCAACTGATCTGACGCCGTGTCCGGGCGCGTGCATGGCCCGGACGTCGCCGACGCATCCAGGACGAAGCCTGTGCGCTTCATCACTCGAGGGCGCCGATGATTTCAATCGAGGAACTGCAGCGCATCGCCGATGCGCCGTTGCATTCGTGGCTCGGCACGCTGGGCGTGTCGGTCATCGTCATACTGGTCGTCACGGTCGTGCATCGCCTCGGCGCACGTATCGTCAAGCGCATCGCGCAGCCGTATCCGCTGATGAGCGCGATCCTGCGCTACATCGACAAGCCGTCGCTCGTCGTGCTGGCGCTGCTGGCGCTCGAATTCGTGTGGGTCCAGGCGGACGACGGCATGTCGTTCGTGCGCGGCATGCGCACCGCGGCCGCGGTCGGCTCGATCGTGTCGCTCACGTGGCTGCTGGTACGGCTCGCGGCCGGCGTCGGCGACGCGATCATCCAGGCCCATCCGATCGACACGGCCGACAACCTTCAGGCACGGCGTGTCCATACACAGGCCAAGGTGCTCGTGCGGACCGTGATGGTGCTGATCGTGATCATCGGCACCGGCGCCGCGCTGATGACGTTCCCCAACGTGCGCCAGGTCGGCGCGAGCCTGCTGGCATCGGCCGGTGTGGCAGGGCTGGTCGCCGGTATCGCCGCGCGGCCGGTGCTCGGCAACCTGATTGCCGGGTTGCAGATCGCGCTCACGCAGCCGATCCGGCTCGACGACGTGGTCGTGATCCAGGGCGAGTGGGGGCGCATCGAGGAAATCACCGGCTCGTTCGTGTCGGTGCGGCTGTGGGACCAGCGGCGCCTCGTCGTGCCGCTGCAGTGGATCATCGAGAACCCGTTCACGAACTGGACGCGCAGCAGCGCGGAGATCATCGGCACCGTCTACCTGTCGGTCGACTACCGCACGCCGCTTGCGCCGCTGCGCGAGGAACTCGCGCGGCTCGTCCACGCCGCGCCCGAGTGGGACGGTCGCGTGCAGGTGCTGCAGGTGACCGATGCGACGGAGCGTACGATGCAGTTGCGCGCGCTCGTCAGCGCGGCCGATTCGTCGTCGTGCTGGGATCTGCGCTGCCGCGTGCGCGAAGGGTTGATCGCATATCTGCAGCACCGCTATCCGCAATGCCTGCCGCGCAGCCGGATGGAACTGTATCCGCACGAATCCGCGCCGGACGCACCGAATCCCGAACGGCCGCACGCGCGGTCGCCCGCCGCCAGCACGGCGGCCAACACCGCAGCCGACCCGCAGGCCGTCGACGGCCGCTGAACGCGGCTCGGCGCCTGCGCCATTCCCTGTTTCCCATTGTCATGACCGCGCTGAAGACGCTCGCCATCGCCAATTACCGCTCGCTGCGCGAGCTGATCGTGCCGCTCGCGGCGCTCAACGTCGTGACGGGGCCGAACGGCAGCGGCAAGTCGAGCGTGTATCGCGCGCTGCGGCTGCTCGCCGACACCGCGCAGGGCCGCGTGATCCCGTCGCTCGCACGCGAGGGCGGCTTGCCGTCGACGTTGTGGGCCGGCCCCGAGCGCTTCTCGCGCGCGATGCTGGCGGGCGACGTGCCGGTGACGGGCACCGTGCGCAAGGGGCCGGTGAGCCTGAAGCTCGGCTTCGCGTGCGACGATTTCGGCTATGCGATCGATCTCGGCCTGCCGCTGCCGAGCAGTTCGGCGTTCGCGCTCGATCCGGTGGTCAAGCGCGAATGCATCTGGGGCGGCGCGTTGCTGCGCCCGTCCACGCTGCTGGTCGACCGGCAGGGCGCGCAGATCCGTGCGCGTACCGCGTCGGGCGACTGGCGGACGATTCCGCAGCCGGTCGCGAGCTTCGACAGCATGATGACCGAGTTCGCCGATCCGACCGGGGCACCCGAGATGATCGCGGTGCGCGAACGGATTCGCTCGTGGCGCTTCTACGACCATTTCCGGACCGATGCGCAGGCGCCGGCGCGCCAGTCGCACATCGGCACCCATACGCCGGTGCTCGCGGACGACGGGGCCGACCTGGCCGCCGCGCTGCAGACGATCCGCGAAATCGGCGACGCGGCGGCGCTCGATGCGGCGATCGACGACGCGTTTCCCGGCGCGTCGGTCGAGATCGACAACCCGGGCGGCCGCGGCCGCTTCGACGTGCTGATGCGCCAGCCGGGCCTGCTGCGGCCGCTGGCGGCGGCCGAGCTGTCCGACGGCACGCTGCGCTACCTGCTGCTCGCGGCCGCGCTGCTGACGCCGCGGCCGCCGGCGCTGATGGTGCTGAACGAACCGGAGACGAGCCTGCATCCCGATCTGCTGCCGGCGCTCGGCCGCCTGATCGCGCAGGCCGCCCGGCGTTCTCAGGTGCTGGTCGTATCGCACGCGGCGCGGCTCATCGCGACGCTCGAGCGCGAGGCCGGCTGCGAATCGCTGGTGCTCGACAAGCAGCTCGGCGCGACCGCGCTCGTCGATGCCGATTCGCGCGACCTGCCGCCCTGGAAGTGGCCGTCGCGTTGACCACCTGATTGCGTGCTCGAGGCCGTGGGCGGCGCCAGGAGGCGCCGAATGGGTCCGGCTGGGCGCGAGACGAGGCATCCGCGCTCGATCGGCCGAATGTATCCGGTCTGTAACAACCCCCAAAAAATGAAAGACCTGCGGTTCCGCTCATCGGGATCGCGAATAATAATGAGATATCCGGCGGGTGCCATGCCGGCCGGCGCTGCATGGACGCGGGGCGGGCTCGCATGAGCGAGTGCTCCGCCGCCGTGCCGCAACGGACAAGACACAGGAGACGTGGACCATGAGAATTGCCCAGATCGCCCCGCTGACCGAATCCGTGCCCCCGAAGCTGTACGGCGGCACGGAGCGCGTCGTGTCCTACATCACCGAGGCGCTCGTCGACCTCGGCCACGACGTGACGCTGTTCGCGAGCGGCGATTCGACGACGCGGGCGAAGCTCGAACCCGTGTGGCCGCGCGCGCTGCGGCTCGATTCGTCGATCCGCGACCGGGTCGCGCCGCACATGCTGCTGATGGAGACGGTCGCGCGCCGCGCGAAGGATTTCGACGTGCTCCATTTCCACATGGACTACTACTCGTTCTCGGTCTTCAACCGGCAGGAAACGCCTTACGTGACGACGCTGCACGGCCGGCTCGACCTGCCCGAGCAGCAACCGGTGTTCGACACGTTCAATACGGCGCCGGTGATCTCGATTTCCAATGCGCAGCGCCAGCCGTTGCCGCAGGCGAAATGGCTGACGACCGTCTATCACGGGCTGCCCGATACGCTGTACATGCCGCAGCCCGTCGAGCCGCGCTATCTCGCGTTCCTCGGCCGCATCTCGCCGGAAAAACGCGTCGATACCGCGATCCGCATCGCCCGCCAGTGCGGGCTGCCGATCCGGATCGCCGCGAAGATCGACGCGGCCGACCAGGAATACTTCGACCGCGAGATCAAGCCGCTCTTCGCGTTGCCGCACGTCGAATACATCGGCGAGATCGCCGATCACGAGAAGGCCGAATTCCTGTCGGGCGCGCATGCGCTGCTGTTTCCGATCGACTGGCCGGAGCCGTTCGGCCTGGTGATGATCGAGGCGATGTCGTGCGGCACGCCGGTGATCGCGTTCAACCGCGGCGCGGTGCCCGAAGTGGTGGACGAGGGCGTGTCGGGGTTCATCGTCGAGGATGAAATCAGCGCGGTGGCCGCCGTGAACCGGCTGCACCTGCTGCCGCGGGCGCGCGTGCGGCAGCGCTTCGAGGAGCGCTTCACGTCGCGCCGGATGGCGCAGCAGTACGTCGACGTGTACCAGTCGGTGATCCGCGCGCAGAAGCGCTCGCGCTTCAAGGTGATCGATTCGACGACCTGATCGTCCCGATGCAGAAGGGCGGCGGATAAAAAAAACGGCGATGCCCGCAAGGACATCGCCGTTTGCGCATGGCCCGCGCGCAGCGCGCGGGCAGTGCGTCAACGTCAGATCTTGAGCTTCGTGACCTTCGTGCCGTTGATCGACACGTCGCCCATCAGGCCGGCGTTGGTCAGCACGACGACCTGGATCGGCGCGGTGGCCGTGTTGGAGTCGACCGCGCCGTTCGCGCCCATCTTCACGAGCGCGACCGATGCGCCGGCGCCGGCGGCCCAGCCGTCCGAGCCGCGGAATTCGTCGAGCGCCTGCTGCGTCATGAACAGGAACACGATCGCCTTCGACTGCGCACCGGCCTGCAGGCCGACCGACAGCGACGACGTGTTGTAGTAGCCGACCGTGCTGCCGCCGACGCGCAGCGCGCCGTTGCCCGACTGGCCGCCGACGATGAAGCCGGCCTGGAGCACTTCGGGGAAGACCAGCACGCCGCGCGATTTCGCGACGAGCTCGCGCGAACCCTTGACGGTGGAGTACATGCGCGACAGCGTGGCGTCGACGCTCGCGTCGATCGACTGACGCTTCGACGCGTTGGTCGCGGCGTTGTCCGGCTTGTCCGGCGTGGTGGTGCAACCGGTGAGCGCGAGGCTACCGACGATGAGCGCAGCGGCGGCTTTCAGCACAAGATTCCGTTTTTGCATCGTTGTTCTCCATCGGATGATGTTCGGAGTGAGTCTCGCTCAGGGAGCGGATCACGTCGGCAGTTATATCACAGCGGATCAGGGGCTCTTTTCGTTGGCGCGTGAAAAAGCGTCAAATCGCGCAAGGGTGTCGCGGCGCGCCAACGGATGAAATGTCGCGCACGCGCCAGGCGCGCGTGGGGCGTGGCCGGCGTGCGGGGAACGCGGCGCTCGAGCAGCGGGCGGCGGCGCCTGCGGCGTGCGCCGGTGTCAGTGTGTGACGGGGGGAACGGGCGGCTTGATCGGCGGGCGGCGCAGCGCGCGGCGGATCAGCGCGATCACGACGCCGCATGCGAACAGGAACGCGGCCGGGACGACCCAGTAGCCGACGAACGCATGCCACAGATAGCCGGCGAGCGTATTGCGGCGCACCACGTATTCGTCGCGGGCCGCCTGCTGGCGCGGCGCGTTGGCGGCGAGCACGTCGGCCGGGCAGCCGGTCGCGCGCGCCTCGTCAGGGTCCCCGTGGCACTTCGCGGCGGCGCCGGCGGCCTGCTGCGCGTCGGTGAGCTGCCAGGTGGTCAGCGCGAGTTGCAGGTCCGCCTTGTTGTAGGCCATTTCCTCGCGGATCTCGCGCACGGCGATGATCGCGACGGGCACCGCCCAGAACACGATCACGATCAGCCAGCGGCGGAACCAGCGGTGTTGTCTCCATGCCATCCAAGCCTCCGTTTGACGCGCGTGCGCGTCCGTCTCGAGGGCGGCCCGATGGCGC
>NZ_JACFYV010000219.1:0-10944 GCF_016759955.1 Burkholderia sp. KCJ3K979 | reverse complement strand
GCCTCTTGCGGGTCGGCGCTCGCGCCGAACACGGACGAGAACACGTCCGGCAGCCCGCCTTCGCCCGCCGCATACGGATTGACGGCCGGGCGCGGTGCGATGCCGGGGCGCGACACGATGCCCGGCACGGCGGCGGCCGGCACGGATTCCGGCACGCGCGACGGGGCGACGCGCGGACGCGCGGCCGGCGGCGCCACCGCGGCGAGATCCGAATCGGCGAGTGCAACGATTTCGACACTGCCGTCATCGAGCGTGCGGTTCGACAGCACGACCGCGTCGGCGCCGAGCGCCTCGCGCACGAGACGAAGTGCGTCGCGGCTCGTTGCGCCGGTGAATTTGCGAATGTTCAAGCGGAACCCCCGATGACGTTAACGACTTTGATCGTGCGTGTGTCCGGCACTTCGGCATACGACAGCACTTTCAATTGCGGCAGGCTGCGGCGCAGGAAGCGCGCGAGCATCGCGCGCAGCGCGTGCTGCACCAGCAGCACCGGCGGCAGCCCGAGATTCTGTTGACGCAGCATCGCTTGCTGCGTGCCGGTCAGAAGGTTGTGCGCGAGGCCGGGCTCGAGGCCCGGGTTCGCGCCGGTGGCGAGCGCCTGCGACAGCACGCGCTCCAGGTTCGCGTCGAGGCCCATCACCTGCATTTCGCCGTTGCCCGGATACCACTGCTGCGTGATCGCGCGGCCGAGCGAGAGCCGCACCGCGGCCGTGATCTCGAACGCGTCGCCGCGGCCCGCATGCTCGGACACGGCCTCGAGAATCGTGCGCATGTCGCGGATCGGCACGCCTTCCTCGAGCAGGTTCTGCAACACCTTCTGCAGCGTGGTGAGCGAGATCGTCTTCGGCACGAGGTCCTCGACGAGCGACGGCGCGTCCTTGCCGGTACGCTCGACGAGTGCCTGCACTTCCTGGCGGCCGAGCAGCTCGGCCGCGTGCTGGACGACGAGATGGTTCAGGTGCGTCGCGACCACCGTGCTCGCGTCGACCACCGTGTAGCCGTACACCTGCGCCTGCTCGCGCAGCGCGACGTCGATCCACACGGCCGGCAGCCCGAACGCGGGGTCCTGCGTGACGGCGCCCGGCAGCGCGGCCGTCACCTGGCCCGGGTTGATCGCGAGCCACTGGCCCGGGAACACTTCGCCCGCGCCGATCTCGACGCCCTTCAGCGCGATCCGGTACGCGTTCGGCCGCAGTTCGAGGTTGTCGCGGATATGGATCACCGGCGGCAGGAAGCCGATTTCCTGCGCGAATTTCTTGCGGATGCTCTTGATGCGCTTGAGCAGCTCGCCGTCGCTGTTCTTGTCGACCAGCGGGATCAGCCGGTAGCCGACTTCGAGGCCGAGCGGGTCGATCAGCTGCACGTCGTCCCAGGTCGCTTCGTGGCTGTCGGCCGGCAGCACCGCGGGCGGCGCGATGTCGGTCACGTCGCCGGCCGCCTTGCGCGCCGCCGCGCGCTTGGTCTGGGTGCGCGCCAGCCAGATCGCACCGCCGCCGAGCGCGAGGAACGCGAAGTGCGGCATCCCCGGGATCAGCCCCATCAGCACGATGATCGCGCCGGTGATGTTCAGCACGCGCGGGTTCGTGAACAGCTGGCCGGTGATTTGCGTGCCGATGTCCTCGTCGGTCGCGACGCGCGACACGATCACGCCGGCCGCGGTCGAGATCACGAGCGACGGGATCTGCGCGACGAGGCCGTCGCCGATCGTCAGCAGCGTGTAGTTGGTGCCGGCCGCGGCGAAGCTCATGTCGTGCTGCACCATCCCGACGATCAGCCCGCCGATCACGTTGATCGCCATGATGATCAGGCCGGCGATCGCGTCGCCGCGCACGAACTTCGATGCGCCGTCCATCGACCCGTAGAACTCGGCTTCCTGCGACACGGCGAGGCGGCGCTTGCGGGCCTGCTCCTCGTTGATGAGGCCGGCGTTGAGATCCGCGTCGATCGCCATCTGCTTGCCGGGCATCGCGTCGAGCGTGAAGCGCGCGGACACTTCGGCGATCCGCCCCGCGCCCTTCGTGATCACCATGAAGTTGATGATCATCAGGATCACGAACACGACGATGCCGACCGCGAAGTTGCCGCCCACGAGGAAGTGGCCGAACGCCTCGATCACCTGGCCGGCCGCGTCGGGGCCGGTGTGGCCTTCGAGCAGCACGACGCGCGTCGACGCGACGTTCAGCGACAGGCGCAGGAGCGTCGAGAACAGCAGCACGCTCGGGAACGCCGCGAAGTCGAGCGGCTTCATCGTGTACATGCTGACGAGCAGCACCATCACCGACAGCGCGATGTTGAAGGTGAACAGCAGATCCAGCAGCATCGGCGGCAGCGGCAGGATCATCATCCCCAGGATCATGCAGATGAGGATCGGGCCCGCGAGCGCGCGCAGGTTCGTGCCTGCCAGCACGTTCGGGCGCTTCGCGAACAGGCCGGTGGTCGGGGTGCTCATGCTGCGTTCCCTTGCTTGCCGAGGGTGTCCTCGGCTTCTTCACGCTCGTCGTCGGCGGCGACCGACGTGCCCTTGTCGAGTTCGGCCGGCACGTCGAGATCGACCGGCATCGCCGGGAACGCGCCGCCTTCCGAACGGAAGCGCTTGAGCTGGTAGACCCACGCGAGCACTTCGGCGACCGCCGAGTACAGCGAACCGGGGATCTCGCGCTCGAGTTCGACGTTGTGATACAGCGCACGCGCGAGCGGCGGCGCTTCGAGCAGCGGCACGTTGTGCTCGGCCGCGAGTTCGCGGATGCGCGCGGCGACGAGGTTCACGCCCTTCGCGACGACCTTCGGCGCGCGCATCTCGCCATCCGTGTATTGCAGCGCGACCGCGAAGTGCGTCGGGTTCGTGACGACCACGTCGGCCTTCGGCACGGCCGCCATCATCCGGCGGCGGGCGATCGCGCGCTGCTGCTGGCGAATCCGCCCCTTCACGTGCGGATCGCCTTCGTTCTCGCGATGCTCGCGCTTCACTTCTTCCTTCGTCATGCGCAACTTCTTGTTGTACTGCCAGAGTTGGTAAGGCACGTCGAGCCCGGCGACGACCAGCATCCCGGCGACCGTCGTGCCGCAGCACACGGCGACCAGATGCAGCGCATCGGGCAGCGCGGCGCCGAGCGGCTGCGTCGCGAGGCCGAGCAGTTCGTCCTTGCTGCGCCAGATCGCGATGCCGCCGATCCCGCCGACGACCAGCGTCTTCGCGATCGACATCCCGAGCTGGATCGGCCCCTGGATCGAGAAGATCCGGCCGAGGCCCGAGATCGGGTTCAGGCGGTCGAACTTCAGCTCGAACGTCTTTTGCGAAATCAGCCAGCCGCCGAGCGCCATCGGCGCGAGCAGCGCGGCGACGCCGGTGAGCGCGAGGAGCGGCAGCAACGCGGCGAAGCCTTCGAGGCTCGCGCTGCCGGCCGCCGACAGCATCCGGTGGGTGTCGAACGCGGTCGCGCGATCGAACGTGAACGCGCCGCGCAGCATCGCCTGCAGATGCGCGCCCGACGGGCCCGCGAGCAACCATGCGCCGTAGAACCCCGCCGCGAGCAGCGCGAACGAAGCCAGTTCGCGCGAACGCGCGACCTGCCCCTCCTCGCGCGCCTTCTCGCGGCGCCTGGGAGTGGCGGCTTCGGTCTTGTCGAGATCGCTCTCGTCTGCCACGGGGCCTCCAGTCGGGTACGGCGGAATGCCGCTTTCCAGTGACACCGATTATTCATGGAGGCGTCAAACGCCGATCGGTCGAGCAAAGCCGGGAAAGGGGGGTATTTCGGAGAATCGGGCGAACCGCCGCGAACGCGGCTGGAGCGGGGGCGGAACGCCGCGCGGCGCGGCGGGAAAACAGGGCGGCCGGCGCGTCGGCGAAGCGGCGACGGCCAGCGGGACCGCGGCGGCGCGATGCGGGGGAACGGTGCACCGGCGGCCGGGAAAGGCGGGAAATCGGCCTCGACGCAACGATGTCGCGCATCGGAACGAAACGGCCGGCCGCCGGCCTTGAGCGGCCCGACCGACCGAAGCGGCCTCGGGCCTGTTCACGCCGACAACGGGCTTGCGCTGACCCTAGCCGGCCGCCGCCCGCTGCAGCGCGCCGAGATCGAGCTTCTTCATCGTCATCACCTGCGCCATCACGCGCTCGGCGCGGGCCGGGTCGCCGGTCATCAGCTCGGCCATCTGCACGGGCACGACCTGCCACGACACGCCGAAGCGGTCGCGCAGCCAGCCGCATTGCTGCGCGCGCTCGTCGCCGCCTTCGGACAGGCGCGCCCAGTAATGGTCGATCTCGGCCTGGTCGCGGCAGTTGACGACGAACGACACGGCCGGCGTCATCTGGAACACGGGGCCGCCGTTCAGCGCGACGAACGCCTGCCCGTCGAGCTCGAACGCCACGGTCATCACCGCGCCCTCGGCGTTGCCGGACGCGTGCGCGCCGGCCTTGCCGTAGCGCGCGACGTGCACGATGCGCGCGTTGTCGAACACCGATACGTAGAAACCGGCCGCCGCCTCGGCGTCGCGGTCGAACCACAGGAACGGCGTGATGCGCTGGATACGCGGGTTCATGGCGCTGTCTCCTCGATGTCGTGCCGGCACCGGTGCCGGTCTTACATCGTAGACGCTACGCCGGCGCCCGGCAGCGCGCCGGTCCGTAGCCTCAAGGCCGCCGGGCCGAAAAAAAGGGGGCGATCGCTCGCCCCCCTCGTTCCTGCGTCCGGCCGTGCCGCGTCAGAACGCGACGAACGGCTGCGGGCCGCCGCTCGCGGTCTTGTCCATCCCGAAGTAGATCGTCTTGCCGTAGAAGTGCGGCATGCCGATGTCGAGCCAGCTGGACGAGCCGAACGGGCCCGCGATGTCGTTGAACGCGAACGTGGACGAGTTCGAGAACAGCGCATCGGCGTTGGCGACCGGCATCGACACGGTGCCCGACGCGCCGTTCTGCCCGCTCAACGTGGCCGAATAGGTGGTCGTCGCCGACGGGCAGTAGAACTCCGTATTCCGCGTGCACGGTTGCGACGTCGACGTCGAATCGTTGAAGAAATACGCGTTCGAGCCGGTATCGAAGAACGCGGTCACGCTGCGCCCCTGGAACGTCGCACTGACGTCGCCGGTCGTGGTCGACCTCATCACCGTCTTGCCGTCCAGGTTCGGCAGGCCGAACGTCAGCGTGCCGGTCGCGCTTGCCTGCCCGTTGTCGGAGATGGCCGGCATCTGCACGCTCACCCCGTCGTTGTTCGCGAACCGATGCACCGGATTCGCCACCTGCTGCGCCAGCGGCACGAGCGCGACCGTGCAGCGCGCGTTGTCGCCGTTCGGGCACGCGTAGTAGTTGTTGCTCGTCGACGTCGACGTGGCGCAGGTCGTGCCGCAGTCGTACGGCGCCGGCCCGATGCCGAGGATGCCGTTCGCGCCGAGCGCGCCGGTCGAGTTGGCCGACGCGCCGCCGTTCGTGCATGAACTCGGTACGTTGGTCGTGCCGAGGTCGCCGATGATCTGCACGGGCAGCGAGCTCGCCTGCTCGGTGCCGATCGACAGGTCGACGGTGCGCACCGAGCCCCACGTGTAGCTCGACACGAACTTGCCGCATTCGGCGACCGGCGCGCCACCGCTCGTCACCTGCGGCAGGCTGTCGTGCACGCCCGCCACCGCGCTGCCGACGAGCCGCAGCCCGTAGGACGCGGTATCGACGAGCACGTTGTTGACGATCTGGCAGTTCGACGTGCCCGGCACGCAGATCTTCAGGCTGATGGTCGGGATGTTGATCACGTTCGCGGCGCCGGCGCCGACCGTGACGACGGCCGTGTTGCCGCTGTTGCCGTCGGACCCGCCCGAGCCGTTGCCGCCCGTATTGCCGGCATTGCCGCCGTTGCCCGAACCGCCGCCGCCATCGCCGCCGCCGCATGCCGTCACGAGCACGGCCGTCGCGGCCAGGAGGCCCAGCACGCCGAGCCAGCGCTTGAATGTACGAGGAATGCTCAAGATCGCTCTCCCGCTGTCACTGGATATCGGTGCCGGCCACGCCGGCGGGCAGCGCCGACGGCAGCCACGCCTGGCCGGAGAAGGCGCCCATGTGGCCGCCCGTCCGGATCACGAGGCCGCTCGTCTCGACCGCCACCGGCGCGCGCCAGCCGCGCGCACGGTGCGCCGCCTGGACACCGGCGGTGTACTGCGGGAAATAGCTGCCGAGCAGCGACGCGAGATCCGGCATCGTCGGCCCGCGCCATGCGAGGCCGAACACGCTGCCGGCGGCCGACGTGTATTCGTGGATGACGGTGCCCGATCCGAGCGTGATCTCGCGGACGGTATAGGCGGCCGTGCTGGCCTGCGCGCCGTCCGCCGAGCGCATGGCGCGCTGCAGCGCGCGCACGGTGGCGGCCTGATCGTCCGCCGGCGGCGACATCGGCGCGCCGCCCAGTTCCGCATGTGCGTGGACGGCCCACAGCACACCCATTGCAGCCGTCGCGTGCGCGACGGTCCAGCCCAAGCGTTTCAGCTTCACGTTCCCCCCCAAGGGACTGGCTTCGTTGCCGACGGCGCCGCCGTCGGCACGCGCCGCCTGCCAACTTATGAATCTTACGAATGAGACGCTACGTTGCTGCTGACGCGTAGTATGCCTGCGGAGTGTGGCGAAGTGTCAATTCGACGCGGGATGACACCGCGCCGCGCAAGCGCGGCGGGCGGGAGAACGAGGCGGGAAAGGGGAATGCGCGCATCGGCGGCCCCGCGGGGCGGGGCGCCCGGCAACCGGGCGCGCGGATGCGCCGCGGCAGGATCAGAAGCCGAGGCTCGCGAGCAGATCGTCGACCTGCCCCTGGTCCTGAACGACGTCGGATTTGCCTTCCGGCGCGATCTGCGGGCCGTTCAGCAGCGATTCGGGGCTGCCGGTCGCGCTCATCTGCTCGGCCGCCAGCGCGGCCGCGGTGGCCGCGAACTGCTCGCGCCGCTCCGGCGCGATGTTCTCGACGAGCACGGTGAGGAGCTGCTGCTCGATCAGGTAGACCATGTCCATGATCTTCTTGATCACCTGCCCGGTCAGATCCTGGAAATCCTGCGCGAGCATGATCTCGAGCAGTTGCGCGCGGGTCGCCGACGTCGACTCGGGCAGCGTGCGCAGGAACGTGCGCGTATCGTCCATCAGCTCGCGCACTTCCGCGTGCTCGATCGGCGCGGCATACCACTGCGCCCAGCGCGCGTCGAGCGCCTCGGCTTCGTTCTGGATACGCTCCTGCACCGGCTTCGCGATCTCGATCGCATTCAGCACGCGCTCGGCGGCCTGTTCGGTCATCGTCGCGACGTAGCGCAGCCGGTCGCGCGCATCGGGCACGGCTTCCGCCGCGCGCTCGACATGCTTGTCGAGCCCGAGCTCGCGCATCGAATCGCGCAGCGTGCGCGTGACGTGGCCGATGCGCGCGAGGATCCGGTCGCTCGCGTAATCGGCGCCTTCGGCATGGCCGTCGGCGTTGATCGCCGCGCCGGCGAGCGCCGCATGGATCGGCTCGTTCACGTTCAGCTCCCGGCCTTGGCCATCTTGTCGATGATCTTGTTCAGCTTCTCGTCGAGCGTCGCGGCCGTGAACGGTTTCACGACGTAGCCGCTCGCGCCGGCCTGGGCGGCCGCGATGATGTTCTCCTTCTTCGACTCGGCCGTGACCATCAGCACCGGCAGGTGCGTGAGCGTCGCGTCCGCGCGGATTTCCTTCAGCATCGCGAGGCCGTCGAGGTTCGGCATGTTCCAGTCCGAGATCACGAAGTCGAAGCCGCCGCCGCGCAGCCGCGCGAGGCCGGCCGCGCCGTCCTCCGCCTCATCGACGTTCGTGTAGCCCAGTTCCTTGAGCAGGTTGCGGACGATCCGGCGCATCGTCGGGAAATCGTCCACCACCAGGATTTTCATGCTCTTGTCCATCGTCGTTCCTTTCCAGATTCGTTTCCGTCGAGGCGCGTATCGTGGCACGCGCCCCGTGACATTCCATTCACACGCGCTGCACGCGGTCGCCCATCGTCGCCAGGCGCGCCATCACGCGGCGGCTCATGTCGGCGAGCGGTGCGACCTCGTCCGCGCCGCCGAGCGCGATCGCCTCGCGCGGCATCCCGAACACGATACAGCTCGCTTCGTCCTGCGCGAACGTGTGAGCGCCCGCGCGTTTCATTTCCAGCAGGCCGGCCGCGCCGTCGCGGCCCATCCCGGTGAGGATCACGCCGATCGCGTTCTTGCCCGCGTGCGTCGCCGCCGAGCGGAACAGCACGTCGACCGACGGGCGGTGCCGGTTCACCGGCGGCTCGTCCGACAGTTGCGCAATATAGTTCGCGCCGCTTCTCGCGAGCAACAGGTGCGCATGGCCCGGCGCGATGTACGCATGGCCCGGCAGCACGCGTTCGCCGTGCTCGGCTTCCTTCACCGCGATCCGGCACAGGCCGTTCAGCCGCTGCGCGAACGATTTCGTGAAGCCGGGCGGCATGTGCTGCGCGATCAGCACGGCCGGCGCATCCGGCGGCAGCGGCGTCAGCACTTCGCGGATCGCCTCGGTGCCGCCCGTCGACGCGCCGATGATGATCAGCTTCTCGGTACTGACGAGCGGGTTGTTGATCATCGGCGCGGCCGCGGCGCTGTCCGCCGAGCGCGCGGCGGCCTGCGGCTGCGGCGCCTGGCGCACACGCGCGCGCGACGCCGCGCGGATCTTGTCGGCGAGCTTTTCCGCGTAGTCGAGCATCCCGTCGCGAATCCCGACGCGCGGCTTCGTGACGAAATCCACCGCGCCGAGTTCGAGCGCGCGCAGCGTGATTTCCGAGCCGCGCTCGGTCAGCGACGACACCATCACGACCGGCATCGGCCGCAGGCGCATCAGCTTCTCGAGGAAGTCGAGCCCGTCCATGCGCGGCATTTCGACGTCGAGCGTGAGCACGTCGGGGTTGTGCTGCTTGATGAGCTCGCGCGCGACGAGCGGATCGGGCGCGGTCGCGACCACCGTCATGTCGGGCTGGCTGTTGATGATCTCGGTCATCAGGCTGCGGATCAGCGCCGAATCGTCGACGCACAACACTTTGATCTTCTGCACTGCGGTCAGGCCTCCTGCTTTCTTGATAGGTTCGCGGCGTACGGGCTCCCCGCGGCCGGGCTCCCGGCGCCCGGCGCCGTGCCGCGCCCGCCGAACAGCTCGATGCGCGGGCGCGCCGGTTGCGGCGCGGCAGGCCGCTTCGCGGCGAACAGCTCGACCTGCGCGCGGGTCCGTGCGGCGCGGAGGCGATCGGCCTCGCGCGCGAGCGCGGCTTCGCGCTCGGTCACCCCCGGCACCTGCAGCCGCAGCTTCTTCACCATCGCGCGCCCGCTGTGCGGCATGAACGCGACCTTGCGCGGATGCACGCCCTGCAGGTCTTCCGCGGTGATGCGGATGCGCTCGAGCGCGAGATAGCGGCGCACGAAATCCGCGTTGCGATCGCCGATGTTGATCGTCGTCATCCCGGCCAGCACGGCCGCGCCGCCGAACACCTTCGCCTCGAAGCGCTCGCGGCGCCCGCCGGCCTTGATCAGCTCGTTGATCAGCACTTCCATCGCATACGCGCCGTAGCGCATCGATTCCGACGCGGCCGCGCCCGGATCGGCGCCGTCGTCCGGCAGCATGAAGTGATTCATCCCGCCGATGCCCGCGTACGGGTCGTGCAGGCACGCGGCGACGCACGAGCCGAGCACGGTCATCAGCACCATGTCCTCGGCGGTCGTGTAGAACTCGTTCGGCAACAGCTTCACGCCGGGGCGCTCGAAGTGGTTGTCGAAGTAGCGATTGGTCGCGATCGGCAGGGCGCTCATCCGCGCTCTCCATAGGCCGGCGCGCCGCCCGCGGCCCGCGCGCGCCCGACCGCCGGCATCGCGGCCGCCGCGCTCGTCGGTGCGCCGCGCGGCCGCGCGCCCTGCGCGGCGTCGCGCGTCAGTTCGTACACCGTCTGCCCGCGCAGCCGGAACGCCTGCGTCACGTACGTGAAGTTCTCCGAATGGCCGGCGAACAGCAGCCCGCCCGGCTTCACGAGCGGCTCGAAGCGCGACAGCACCTGCCCCTGCGTCGGCTTGTCGAAATAGATCATCACGTTGCGGCAGAAGATCGCGTCGAACGGTTTCGCGATCCCGTAGTCCGCATCGGTCAGGTTCAACTGCTCGAAACGGATCATCGCGCGCAGCTCGGGGCGCACCTTCACGCGGCCGGCCTGCGCGCCCGTGCCCTTCAGGAAGAAGCGCTTGAGCCGCTCCGGCGACAGGTGCTTGACCTGGTCGTACGTATAGATGCCGGCTTCGGCCTTCGCGAGCACCTGCGTGTCGAGATCGGTCGCGAGGATCGACGCGTTGCGCGCGGCCGTGTCGCCGAGCGCCTCGATCAGCGTGATCGCGATCGAGTACGGCTCCTCGCCGGTCGACGCCGCCGAGCACCAGACCGACACCGGCGCCGGCCGCGATTTCACGAATTCCGACAGGATCGGGAAATGGTGCGACTCGCGGAAAAACGCGGTCAGGTTGGTCGTCAGCGCGTTGGTGAACGCTTCCCACTCGAGCGGATCGTCTTCCTGCTCGAGCAGGTCGAGGTAGTCGCGGAACGTGTCGAGGCCGCGCGCCCGCAGCCGCCGCGCGAGACGGCTGTAGGCCATGTCGCGCTTGTGCTCGGACAGCGAGATGCCCGCGCGTTGATGGATCAGCGCGCGGATGCGTGCGAAATCCGCGCCGGTGAACGCGAAGTCGCGCCCCGGCTCGCCCGCGCGAGGCGAGGCATCCGGTGCATCGGGTCGAAACGGCGCGCGCGCGTGCGACATGGCTTAGAAGGTCTCCCAGTCGTCGTCCGACGCGCCGGCGGCGGCCAGCGCCGGCTTCTCGCCGTTCAGCGCCGGGCGCACGAGCGCGGGCTTCGCGGCCGGCTTGTCCGCCGCGGCGGCCGTCTTCGCGAGACGCGGGCCGTAGCCGCCCGCGGCGGTACCGCCACGGGCGGCTACGGCC
>NZ_JACFYV010000218.1:0-11003 GCF_016759955.1 Burkholderia sp. KCJ3K979 | reverse complement strand
GAGCCCCGCCGCGAGCATCGACTGCAACCCCGCGACGCCCGACGCGCTGTGCACGAGCACGTACGGCGTGTGTTGCTCGTCGAGCGAGCGCACCGCGACCTGATGCATCATGCAGTCGTCCGGCAGCAGCACGAGCGGCAGCGGCTCGGGCAACTGCTCGGCGAGCGCGGGCGACGCGACCCACGACAGCGGTTCGCGCCGCAGCACCCAGCGTGTGTCGGCCGACGCCGGCCGGAACGGCCCGCTCGACATGTTCATCACGACGCCGAGATCGATCTGCCCGCGTGCGTGCGCCGCTTCGATCTCCGCGCTCTTCATCGCGCTCACGTGCAGGCTCAACTGCGGGTAGCACTCGCGCAGCCGCGCCAGCATGCCCGCCACTTCATTCGTGCGGTAGTAGTCGGTGATCGCGACGCGCAGTTCGCCCTTGATCGCCTGCCCGCGCAGCTCGTCGAACGCGGCCTCGTTCAGCGCGACGATGCGCCGCGCATGCTGCAGCAGCCGCGCGCCGGCCGGCGTCGGTTCGACGCCGCGCTTGCTGCGCACGAACAGCGGCACGCCGGCGCGCGATTCGAGCTTGCGGACCTGCTCGCTGACCGTCGATTGCGACAGGTGCAGCCGCGGTGCAGCGGCCGTCAGGCTGCCCGCATCCGCGACCGCCGCGAAAGTACGCAACTGATCCAGGTCGAAACCGCGCATCGTCGTTCCTCATCCATCGAATAACCCGATGGATGCTACCACTCTTTCCCGCTTTTCCGAACCATGGGCGATGCCCAGAATAAGGGGTCAACGGCCTGGTTGCGTCGATCGCCTATCGGGCCCTCATTCTTTGGATCTGCTTTCATCATGACGAACAATACCCTCGCCCCCTGCGCACCAGCCTGCGCGGCCGCCGCGGCGACGCCGCGCAGCCATCATGGCTGGGCGCTCGTGGTCCTGCTGGTCGGCGCCATTCTGCCGCCGCTCGACTACTTCATCGTGAATCTCGCGCTCCCGGCCATTCGCGACGGCATCGGCGCGCGCCAGGCCGAGTTGCAGCTCGTCGTGTCGGCCTATGCATGCGCGAACGCGGTCGTCCAGATCACCGGCGGGCGGCTCGGCGACCTGTACGGACGCAAGCGCATGTTCATGATCGGCATGGCCGGCTTCGTGCTCGCGTCGACGCTGTGCGGGCTCGCCGGCAACGGCACGGTGCTCGTCGGCGGCCGCGTGCTGCAGGGCCTGTTCGCCGCGATCCTCGCCCCCCAGGTGCTCGCGACGATCCGCAGCGTGTTCAGCCCGCAGGAACAGGTGCGCGTGATGGGCTTCTACGGGTTCGCATTCGGCCTCGCGGCCGTGATCGGCCAGCTCGGCGGCGGCGCGCTGATCAGCCTGCATCCGTTCGGGCTCGGCTGGCGCGCGATCTTCCTCGTCAATCTGCCGATCGGCATCCTGGCGCTGATCGGCAGCTGGCGCTTCATCCCGGAAAACCGCGCGCCGCGCGGCCAGCGCATCGACGTGCCGGGTACGGTGCTGATGTCGCTGTTCCTGCTGATGCTCGTGTACCCGCTCACGCACGGTCGGGAAGCCGGCTGGCCGCTGTGGATGATCGCGTGCGGCGTCGGCGCGCTGCCGATGCTCGGCGCGCTGCTCGCGGTCGAAGCGCGCCGGCTTGCGCGCGGCCACGATCCGCTGCTCGACGTGCGGCTGCTCCGCAACCCGGTCGTCGCGCTCGGGCTCCTGCTCGCGTTCCTGTTCTATACGCTGAGCGCGTTCTTCCTGAGCTACGGGATCTATCTGCAGGGCTGCCTGAACTGGTCGCCGCTCGCGTCCGGGTTCGCGATCCTGCCGCTCGGGCTCGGCTTCCTCGCGAGCCCGCTGCTGACGACGCGCCTCGTCGCCCGCTTCGGCGGGTATCGCGTGCTCACGCTCGGCTTCGCGATGCTCGCGGCCGGCGTCGCGATCGCCGCCGCGCTCGCCCGCGACGGCGCGCCTGGGCCCGGCTTCTATGCGGGCATCGCGGCGATCGGCATCGGGCAAGGGCTCGTGCTGCCGTCGGTCGTGCGGATCGTGCTCGCGGAAGTCGATGCGGCCCGCGCGGGGGTCGCGTCAGGGATGGTCAGCGCGATGCTGCAGATCGGCGCGGCGGTCGGCGCCGCGACGATCGGCGGCGTGTTCTTCGCGCGGCTCGGCGTGCATCCGGCCGCGCTCGATTACGTGCAGGGCTTCAGGGCGTCGATGTTCACGCTGACGATCGTGCTGCTGGGCTGCGTCGCGCTGTCGATGGCGCTCGGGCCGCTGCATCGGCGGCTGCATGCGGATGCGCGACAGCTGACGTGCGACGGTGCCGGCACCGTCAATCCAGGCCCGGAAACGGGCATGGCGCATGCGCGGCGTGGCGGCTCGCCGGCCTCCTCCGGTTTACCGGTGAGGCTCGCGCTGTGCGTGCCGCGCCTCCCATTCGGCCAGTTCGACGCGATAGCGCGCGAGCGCCTCGTCGTAAAGATCGAAGACGCACGGCGAGCAACCGCTGTTGCAGCAGTCTTCCAGTTCGGGTTGGACAGGCGGGGTCGGGCGGGGATCGTCGACGGACGGATCTCCGGAAGCTTGGTTCGGCACGGCGTGGTCCGGTAATGTGGAGTGGTCAGTATAGGGCGATCCGGGCCGCCGCCGCATTCGGCAGGCCGGCGGGTCGCCGACGAACGCATCCGTCATGGCGCGCTCGCCGCATGCGGCACGCCGCTGCGCTCGCCCATTTCGACCCCACAGGAGCCGCACGATGGCCGAAGCCGTGAATCCCCCGGAAGTCTGGGCGCCGTTCGGCGCGTTTTCGATGGCCGTGATCCAGGGCGACGGCCGGATCGTGCATCTGAAGGGACAGGTCGCGCTCGACCGCGACGGGCAGGTAGTCGGCGCCGGCGACATGCGCGCCCAGGTCCGGCAAACGCTCGACAACATCCGCGACGTGCTGGCCGCGCTGGGCGGACAGATGCGCGACGTGATCTCGCTCGTCCATTACGCCACCGACATCGATGCGTTCATGCAGGCCGGCGACATCCGCAAGACCTACTTCGCCGAACCCTATCCGGTGACGACGACCGTTCAGGTCGAACGTCTCTACCATCCCGACCTGCTGATCGAGATCGCAGCCATCGCCGAGATTCCGCTAGCGCGGTTTCGTCGGCCCGAGAGGGCCGCGTGAAAGGCATCGGGCCCGCGTAAAAACGCGCGCCGGTCACGGCTTTCCCGACCGGCGCGCGCTTGCCTGCACCCGCTCGCCTACTTCGCCGGCGCGCCCGGCTTCACCGCTCCCGGCTTGTCGGCCAGCGGCTGCCACGCGGCGCCGAGCGAATACCAGTCGACGCGGCGCGTGAGCGTCATGATGCCGGCAAGGATCGCGAACAGCAGCAGCGAACCGAGCATCAGCGCATTGTCTTCCGACAGCAGCAGCCCGTAGAGCGCCGCGTACAACATCGCAAGCAGCACGGTGAACGTCGCGCCGCGCTTCACGCTGTGCAGCACGAACGACAGGTAGAAGCCGAGCAGCCCGATGCATGCGCCGCTCGCCGCGAGATACGCATAGCCGAACGCAATATGCTCGGACAGGCTCAGCAACAGCAGGAAGAACAGCGCGAGCGACAAGCCGACCAGCGTGTACTGGATCGGGTGAATGCGCAGCCGCTTCACGAGCTCGTACATGAAGAAGCTCGCGAACGTGAGCATCACGAACAGCGCACCGTATTTCGTCGCGCGTTCGGCCTGCAAATAGACGTTCACGGGTTCGATCACCGATACCGACGCCATCTCGATCTCGCCCCCGCCGTTGCCGGACGCCACTTGCTCGCGCGCCTTCGTGTTGAATGACGTCACGTGCCAGTTGCTGGCGAAGCCGCGCGCATCGATCGTGCGCTCCGCCGGCAGGAACTCGCCGCCGAAGCTCGGATGCGGCCACGTCGATTTCAGCGAGAAGTCGTTCTGGTCGCCCACCGGCGCGAACGCAACCGATTCGGCGCCCGCCAGCGGCAGGCCGATGCTGAACGGCACGACCGTCGCCCCAGCGTTTGCCTCCGCCAGCGCCGTGAGATCGACGTTCGCATGCACGCCCTGGCGCAGGCTGTCGAGCCGCGTGCCCTGCTCCACGTCGATCCGCTTGCCGCCGATGCGCAGGTCGGGCTGCGCCTTCAGCCCCCGCAGATCGCCGATGCCGAGCGCGACGTATGCGCCGTCGATCTTGAAGCTCACGTGGCCGTCGGCCTCCGGCAGCTTCTTCAGGTCCGGCAGCGGCAGCATGCCCGTGATCCGGCTGTCGAGTCCGTACACGAGTGCCTTGTGAATACCGCGATAGCGCACGCTGACCGCCAGCGTGCCGTCGACCTTCAGCGTCTTGGGGAACACGAATAGCCGTTTCGTCTCGCTTTTCAGGCTGGTTTTCGCCTTGCCGCCGGCCCGCGCGTCGTCGCTCACGCGCGTGACTTCCGTGTAACGGACGACGAGCACCGGCCCCGTCACCGTCTGCGGCCCCGCGTAGCTCGCCCAGATGCTCTGCAGCGCACTCTGCCGGTAATCGGCGCGTTCCCGCACGATGCTCTGGACCATCTGCAGCGGGATCAGGATCGCCAGCGCGAGAAACGCGGTGATCATGGACTTGAACAACAGAACTCGATTCATTGCTGGCAGGTACCGGAGTAGAAGGTACGTTCAGCATGAGCGGCCCCGGTGAAGGGCGATTGAAGCCGGCGTGAAGCGAATGTGTGGCGAGCGTGAAGCGCGGTCAGCCGGCCGACGGCAGCGTGAGCGTCGCGCACGCGCCGCCTTCCGCGCGATTCGCAAGCGCGACCTGGCCGCGATGCAGCATCGCGACTTCGCGGACGAAACACAGCCCGAGGCCTGTGCTGCGATCCTGTCCGTCGGGCCGCGGCAGCGAATAGAAGCGTTCGAACACGCGCGACAGCGCATAGTCGGGCACGCCGGGGCCGTCGTCGTCGACGCGCACGACCGCGACGTGCGCCCGCCCCGCCGGCTGCCGCTCGAGCGCGATCCGGATCGTGCTGCCTTGCGGCGCGAAATCCAGCGCGTTGTCGAGCAGGTTGCCGAGCGCCTGCCGCAGCAGGAACGGATCGCCGTCGACGACCGCGGGATCGGCCGGATCGCTCGCATCGATCCGCAGGCTCACGCCGCGCTGCCGCGCGCGCGGCTCGATATCGTCGACGAGCTGTTCGAGCACCGGCCGCAGCGCGACCGGCTCGTGCACCGACAGCCGCTGCTTCTGCTCGACCTCGGCCAGCGCGAGCAGCTTGCGGATCATCTGTTCGAGGCGGCCGGCCTGGCGGCGGATGTTCTCGGTGAAGCGCCGGCGGTTCGCGACCGGCATGTCTTCCTGCAACAGTTCGGCTGCACCACTGATCGCGGCCAGCGGGCTTTTCATCTCGTGCGTGAGCGTGTGGATGTAGGTTTCGACGTACTGGCGGTCTTCCAGCCGCTGATGCATGCTTTCCACCGCGCGCCCGAGCTCGGCCAGTTCGTTTGCGCCCTGCAGCGGCATCGACGCGCGCTCGCCGGCCGCGATCGCGCGCGCATAGCGCTGCAGGCGCCGCAACCCGAGCACCAGCCACCACGTGCACGCGGCGCCGATCAGGATCGCGCCGCCCATCAGCAACGCGCCGTACAGCATGATCTTGCGCTGGCTGCGCGCGATGAACGGCGCGACCGTCTGGTTCGGTTTCGCGATCGTCAGCACGCCGATGATCTCGTTGCCGCGCCGGATCGGTGCCGCCACGTGCATCACGGTGCTGCCGTCGTCGTTCGGATCGCTGCGTGTGCTGCGCGCGCCGTATTCGCCGCGCAGCGTCCGGTACACGTCGTTCCAGCGCGAATAGTCCTGCCCGAGCGCGCTGCCGGACGAGTCGTAGCGCACGATGCCGTGCGCGTCGGTAATGTAGAGGCGGTAGCCGATCGCGTTCTTCTGGATACCCCACACGTTCGCGCTGACCGGGCGCTCGTGCAGTTTCCCGAGTTGCCGCGCGAATGTGCCGTCGGCGATGTGCCCGTTCGCCATGTCGTCGGCCGCCAGCGTCGCCAGCACCTGCGCGGTATCGACGAGCGTGTCCTCCATCGCTTCGCGCACGCCGGGCTTCACCTCCTGCACGAACACGCGCAGCGTGATCAGCGCGGCCAGGCCGACGATCAGGAAAAAGCCGAAGAAGATGCGCAGGCCGATATGCATGGGCGGTGCCGCTCGTTACGGTTGCAGCGAATAACCCATGCCGCGATGCGTGCGGATCGGGTCGCGCTCGGGATCGATCGCGCGCAGCTTGGCGCGCAGCGTCTTGATGTGCGTGTCGACCGTGCGGTCGGCCGAATCGAGCGCCTCGTGCCACACGAGATCCATCAATTGTTCGCGCGAGTAGATGCGCCCCGGATGCCGGACCAGCAGCGCCATCAGCCCGAATTCGTAGCGCGTGAGGTCCAGCGCGTGGCCGAGCCACGACACGCGCGCGCCGTCGGTGTCGAGCGTGAAGCCGGAGGCGACCGGAGCAGGCGCGTCGGCCGAGGTGGGCGTGGGTGCGGGCGCCGGTTCCGGTGCGGCCGTCCGGTGAAAGCGGCGCAGGATCACGCGGACCCGCGCGGCCAGTTCCCGCGGCGAAAACGGCTTGACGACGTAATCGTCGGCGCCGATCTCGAGCCCGACGATCCGGTCGATCTCGTCGTGCCGCGCGGTCAGGAAGATCACCGGAATATCGGTGAACGTGCGCAGCCGCCGGCATACCTCGAAACCGCTGAGGTCCGGCAGGCCGACATCGAGCACCACGAGATCGAAATGCGTGTCGCGCAGGCGGTCGAGCGCCGCCTGCCCGAGCGTGCAGTGGACGGTCTGCATGCCGTCGGTGCCGAGCGCATAGACGATCGTGTCCGCGATCGCCTGTTCGTCTTCGACGATCAGGATGGTGGGCTGAGTCATGGTCTCAGGTTCGGGTCTCGGGTTCCGGCCGTGCAAGCCGGTGCGACATTGTACGCACGGCCGAACCCGGCGAGCCCTCCTCCGGCGTACTACGCGACGCGGCCGCTCACCGGAATCGACGCACCGGTGATCGCCTGCGCGTCGGCCGACAGCAGGAATCCGATCGTCGCCGCGAGCTGCCCGGGCCGGACCCAGCGCGAGAAGTCGGCGTCGGGCATGTCCTTGCGGTTCGGCGGCGTGTCGATGATGCTCGGCAGCAGCGCGTTCACGGTCACGCCGCGATCGAGCAGTTCCGCCGCCAGCGCCTCGGTGAGCCGCGCGACGCCCGCCTTCGCGGCCGCATACGCACCCATCCCCGCGCCGGCCTTGAACGCCGCGCCCGCGCCGATGTTGACGATGCGGCCGGCCTGGCTCGCCACCAGGTACGGCAGCGCGGCTTTCGACGCGTTCAGCGCCGTCTTCACGTTCAGTTCGTACATGCGGTCCCACGTGGCGGCATCGCCGTCGGCGATCGTCTGCCACACGAATGCGCCGGCGATGTTCAGCAGCGCGTCGACCCGGCCGAATTCGCGGTTGACCGTGTCGAGCGCCTGCACGGCGGCCTGCGGATCGACGAGATCGATGCCGCCGATGCGCAGCGCATCGGCCGGCACGCCGGGCAGCGCCTGCGCCGCCGGCGCCGCGCCGCGGCCGATCAGCGCGACGCGTGCGCCGCGCTCGCCGAGCCACGCGGCCGTCGCGACGCCCAGATGACCGAAGCCGCCGGTGATCGCGACTGCCTTGCCTTTCAGGTCGTGTTCCATCGATGTGTTCTCCTGGATCGAGGGTGATGGGATGAAATGCCGACAGCGTAGCGCCGTTCACGCGTTCGTGCGCGCGGGATGAAGGTGCGGCAGCGCGGTTCCTCCGTCGTTTCGCTTCGGTTGCCCGGGCGCCAGCCCGGCGGCTGCGCCACGAAACGGATCGCGGTCCACACGCACGCGCCGCGGGCCATCGCAACGTCGCGGGCGAGGTGGACTGCCGAGGGCGTCGGCGAGCCGATGCGCCGCGACATCACATGCCCGGCCCGACAAGCGCGCCAATCGACGGACGGGCATAATGCGCGATGCCCGCCCGGCGCGGCAAGCGGCACGACAGCTGGCTTGCTCGACAGCCTGCACCGCCGCCGCCCACTCGCCACCCGAACCTCAATCCGTCAATCCCATGCAAGTACTCGTCATCGGAACCGGCAAGCTCGCCAACGAGTTGCTCGGCTCGCACAAGCTCGACCCGGCCACCTGCCGCGTGATGCCTTGGTCGGACACCGCGCGAACCGACGCCCGGTCGATCGTCGTCCATGCCGGTTCCGGCCGCGAACTCCCCGCCGCGATCGCGTTCTGCCAGGCCACCGCGTCGCCGCTCGTCGAGCTGTCGACCGGCTCCGACCTCGAAACCGGGACGTACGGCTTTCCGGTCGTGCTGTGTCCGAACACGAACATCCTGATGCTCAAGTTCATGAGCATGCTGGAAACCAGCGGCCACCTGTTTCGCGACTGCGAGATCAGCGTGACCGAGTCGCATCAGGCCGGCAAGACGTCCGTCCCCGGCACGGCCGTCGGCATCGCCGCGTCGCTTGGCGTGCAGCCGGCAGACATCCGCTCCGTGCGCGACCCGGCCGTGCAGCGCAGCGAATTCGGCATCCCCGACGATCAGCTCGGCCGCCACGCGGTTCACCGGATACGCATCGACGACGGCGCATGCAGCCTGCAGTTCGAATCGCGCGTATCCGGCGATACGCCTTATGCGGACGGCGTATCGCGCATCGTCGAGGCCGTCCGGCAGCACGATCTCGAGCCTCGCCACCATTCGATCGTCGAATTCATCCGCAACGGCTGGCTGTAGTCACGGCGGCGGCGTGCGGGCCGGTACGCGCGCCTATGCCGTCACAACCTCGCCGCAGCCCTGCGAACCGCCCCTCGCTATCGATCTCCCAGCACCGCCCCGCTCTCCGGCAAGGTCGCGCCGCCATCGACGACGATCGTCTGCCCGGTGATGTACGCCG
Organism: Burkholderia sp. KCJ3K979; assembly: GCF_016759955.1. Lineage (NCBI taxonomy): Bacteria > Pseudomonadati > Pseudomonadota > Betaproteobacteria > Burkholderiales > Burkholderiaceae > Burkholderia > Burkholderia sp. KCJ3K979. The sequence continues at coordinate 2,025 of NZ_JACFYV010000218.1, read as the reverse complement.
CGTCGGCCGACGCGAGAAACAGCATCGCGTTCGCGATGTCCTCCGGTTCGCCCATCCGCGCGAGCGGAATGTCGCGCGCGATCTGCGCCGCGACCAACGCATCGCCGAGATTGCCGGCCGCCGGCGTGCGAATCATCCCCGGTTCGACGCCGTTGACCGTCACGTTGCGGCGCGCCAGCTCCAGCGCCGCCGCCCGGATGAAGCCGTTCACGCCGGCCTTCGACGCCGCGTAATGCGCAAGCCCCGGATAGACGACGCGCGGCCCCGTCACCGACGACGTGACGAGCAGCCTGCCGGCCCCCGCCCGCTCGAATGCCGGCAACGCGGCCTGCGCGAGCCAGAACAGCGCCGACAGGTTGACCGACAGCGTGCGATCGAGCGTCGGCTCGTCGATCTGCATGAACGGCGTCAACGGAAAATACGCGGCATTGTGGATCACGACATCGAGCCGGCCGCCGTCGCGCTCGACCGCCGCGACGAGCGCATCCAGGTCGTCCCGGCTCGCGGCATCGACTCGATACGCGCGTGCGTCGCCGCCGGCGCTGGCCAGCGCGTCGGCCTGCGCGGCTGCCGCGTCGCCGTTCAGGTCGGCCACGGCGACGAACGCGTCGGATTCCGCGAAACGGCGCGCGATCGCCGCGCCGATCCCTTGCGCGGCGCCCGTGACGAGCACGACACGGCCGCCGAAATCCGCGCGCAGGCGGCCGCTGCCCGGCACGGCAGTCATCGCTGCGCCTCGCCGCCGGACGGGTACACGGTTTCGTTCAGCACTTGCGCGTAAGCGCCGATCTGGAAATTCGACAGCGTGCCGAAATCGCCGCCCTGATAGCCGAAGATCTTGCCGTCGGTCTTGCGCTGCGCGAGGTCGATCAGCACGACGCCGAGCGTCGGCACCACCTTCTCGCGCCACACGAACAGATACAGCTCGTCCGCCATCTTGAAGTAATGGCAGCGGTCGACATCGGCCAGCCCCCCTTCCACGCCTTGCAGGCACTGCCACGCGTAGAAATTCTCGTTCAGGTAGATGTGCTCGTAGCATTCGGTCGGGCTGTAGCGGTACATCGTCCGCTTGCCGATCAGCTCGCGCGTGGGCGCATGCAGCGGCCCCGGCTGCGCGTGGCCGCCGAGCGTGCCGTGCCGGAATTGCACGTCGACGGCCGTCAGCGGCAGCCCGCGCGCGACGCGCGTGAACGCATCGATGCGCGTGTCGGCTTCCGTCGGCAGCGTACCGACGACCGACGTCCACACGCCGGCGTCCAGGTCGATCACGAGGCTGACCGACGTCGCCCGAGCAGTGACATCGATGTAGTCGACGAAGTACAGTCCATCGCGCAGCCGCGTCACGCGGCACGGCGCGCGGCTGCCCGTATCGGTTGCCGCATCGCGCCACCGCAGCGCATCCGGCTCGAACGTATAGACGCGCCACGCGCCCGATGCGTCGCCAAGCGCCAGCGTCCGCCCGACGAGTGCGTCGACGGGGGCGAGGATGTTCGCCTCCGGTGCGAAGCCGTCCGCGAGCGCGCCCACCTGAATGAATACCGGGTCCTGTCGTTCCACCTGCCGTCTCCCATGCAGCTTCAGGCCCGGCGGGCCGTGTACGCTGCCGATGTGCACATGGTGCCGGCTGCACGCGCCGCGCGATATCCGCCAAAAGGATGAAGGGCGCGCGGCGCCGGAACGCGCTAAAGTGCACGTGATCCGCGCCGCGACCGGCGCGAGGAGCGCACATGCACCGTGTCACCCACTATCGACGCACCGGCGAAGGCATCGAGGCGTTCAGCCTCGAATCCGACCGCGCGTTTCCGCGCCACGCGCACGACGAATTCGGGGTGGGCGTGATCGTCAGCGGTGCGCACCGGTCGTGGAGCGGTCGCGGGCAGGTCGACGCGCTGGCGGGTGACGCGATCATGGTCAATCCCGGCGAGATGCACGACGGCTCGCCGCTCGAGGCTGGCACCGGCAGGCGCTGGCGGATGCTGTACCTCGCGCCCGCGCTGGTCGCGGGCGCGAGGTACAGCATCCGCC
>NZ_JACFYV010000217.1:0-11158 GCF_016759955.1 Burkholderia sp. KCJ3K979 | reverse complement strand
CGTTCGCGGCGGCCGGATCGTCCTTCGACACGTGCGGCTCGAGCACGCGGCGCAGCGCGAGCGCGTCGGCGTTGCCGTTCATCGTCAACCGCACGGCCTGCGCGTAGCGGCTGCGCGCGCGTTCGAGATCCATCACGGTATCGGCCGTGAAGCGAATGCCGCCGGTGAATGCGTCGTTGCGCGCCTGCCCCTGCACGATCAGCAGCTCGTCTTCCTTGAACAGCGCCTTGTTTGCCTCGAACTGTTCGTTGAAGATCGTGATCTCGCACTGGCCCGTGCCGTCGTCGAGCAGCGCGATCAGCATCTTGCCGCGCTGGGTCATCTGCGTGCGCAGCGACGCGATGATGCCGGCGACGAGCTTGTCGCGCCCTTCCTTCAGATCACCGACCTTCTGCCGCACGAAGCGGCGCACTTCGTCGCGATACGCATCGAACAGGTGGCCGGACAGGTAGAAGCCGAGCGCGGCCTTTTCTTCCTGAAGGCGGCGCTTGTCGTCCCACGCGGGCTCGTCGACGAGCGCATGCGCATGCGGCGACTCGGCGCCCATGTCGAACAGGCCGGCCTGCATTGCGTTCGCTTCGGCCTGGTCGGCCGCCTCCATCGCGAGCGGCACCGACGCGATCAGCTGCGCACGGTTCGGGTTCAGCGAATCGAACGCGCCGGCGCGGATCAGCGCCTCGACCGTGCGGCGGTTGACGACGCGCCGGTCGATCCGTTCGCAGAAGTCGAACAGGTCGGTGAACGCCTTTTCCTCGCGCGCACGCAGGATTTCCTCGATCGCGTTCTGGCCGCTGCCCTTCACCGCACCGAGGCCGTAGCGGATCGTGCGCGAGCGCTTGCCGTCGGCTTCCGCGACCGGCTCGAACCGGTAATGCGACTGGTTGATGTCCGGCGGCAGCACGGCAAGGTTGTTCACGACGCAGTCGTCGAACAGGATCTTCACCTTGTCGGTGTCGTCCATCGCGAGCGTCATGTTGGCCGCCATGAATTCGGCCGGATGGTGCGCCTTCAGCCACGCGGTGTAATACGCGAGCAGCGCATACGCGGCCGCGTGCGACTTGTTGAAGCCGTAGCCCGCGAACTTCTCCATCAAGTCGAAGATCTCGTCGGACTTCTCGCGCGTGAGGCCGTTCTTCGCCGCACCCTCGGCGAAGATCTCGCGGTGCTTGGCCATCTCCTCGGGCTTCTTCTTGCCCATCGCGCGACGCAGCAAATCGGCGCCGCCGAGCGAGTAGCCGCCGATGATCTGCGCCATCTGCATCACCTGCTCCTGATAGACCATGATGCCGTAGGTCTCTTTCAGGACGGGTTCGACGCGCGGGTCCGGATAGTCGACCTTCTCGCGCCCGTGCTTGCGCGCGCAGAAGCTCGGAATCAGGTCCATCGGGCCCGGACGGTACAACGACACGAGCGCGATGATGTCCTCGAAGCGGTCGGGCTGCGCATCCTTCAGCATGCCCTGCATCCCGCGGCTTTCCAGCTGGAACACCGCGACCGTGTTCGCCTTCTTCAGGATCTGGAACGAGGCCGGATCGTCGAGCGGCACCTGCGCGAGCGACCAGTCGGCCTTCGACGGGTCGAGGCGGCGGATGTAGCGCTCGGCCCAGTCGAGGATCGTCAGCGTCGTGAGGCCCAGAAAGTCGAACTTCACGAGGCCGACGGCTTCGACGTCGTCCTTGTCGTACTGGCTGACCACGCCGCCCTCGTCGCCCTGCGTGTACAGCGGGCAGAAATCGGTCAGCTTGCCGGGCGCGATCAGCACGCCGCCGGCGTGCATCCCGACGTTACGCGTGAGACCCTCGACGCGCTGCGCGAGGTCGAGCAGCTGGTGAACCTCGTCCTCGTGGTCGTAGCGCTCCTGCAACTGCGGCTCTTCCTTCATCGCGTCGGCAATCGTCACATGCTTGCCGGGCTTGAACGGAATCAGCTTCGCGATGCCGTCGGTGAACATGTAGCCGAGGTCGAGCACGCGGCCGATGTCGCGCACGGCCGCCTTCGCGGCCATCGTGCCGAACGTGGCGATCTGCGAGACGGCGTCCGCGCCGTACTTCTCCTTCACGTACTGGATCACGCGATCGCGGCCGTGCTGGCAGAAATCGATGTCGAAGTCGGGCATCGATACGCGTTCCGGGTTCAGGAAGCGCTCGAACAGCAGGTTGTAGCGCAGCGGATCGAGATCGGTAATGCCGAGCGCGTACGCGACCAGCGAGCCGGCGCCCGAGCCGCGGCCCGGGCCGACCGGCACGCCGTTGTTCTTCGCCCAGTTGATGAAGTCCGCGACGATCAGGAAGTAGCCGGGGAAGCCCATCTTCGTGATGGTCCCGCACTCGAACTCGAGGCGCTTGTAGTACGTGTCGCGCTGCGCGTCGCGCTCGGCCTCGACCGGATACAACTGCGCGAGACGGGCCTCGAGCCCTTCCTTCGACAACTGGACCAGGTAGTCGTCGAGCGACATGCCGTCCGGCGTCGGGAACAGCGGCAGTTTCGGCTTGCCGAGCTCGAGCTTCAGGTTGCAGCGCTTCGCGATCTCGACCGTGTTCGCGATCGCCGACGGCAGGTCGGCGAACAGCGCGGCCATCTCGTCCTGCGTGCGGAAATACTGGTCGGTCGTGAAACGCTTCTGGCGCCGCGGGTTCGCGAGGATGTCGCCTTCCGAGATGCACACACGCGCCTCGTGCGCGGTGAAATCGTCGTCGGTCATGAACTGCGTCGGGTGCGTCGCGACGACCGGCAGCTTCAGCGACGCGGCGAGCGCCGCCGCCTGCTGGATGTACGCCTCGGCGCCCGGCTGGCCGTAACGCTGCAGCTCGATGTAGAAGCCGCCCGGAAACACCCGCGCCCAGCGCTCGGCGTGACGGCGCGCGGCTTCTTCGTTGCCCGCAGCCAGCGCAAGGCCGATATCGCCTTGTTGCGCGCCCGACAGCGCGAGCAGCCCCTGCGCGAGCTCGCCGTCGAGCCAGCTCGCGTCGAGTTCCGCGCGGCCGCGGTACTGGTTCGTGAGCCACGCCTTCGACAGCAGCTCGCAGAGATTCAGGTAACCGACCTTGTCCTTGACCAGCAGCAGCAACCGCGACGGCTTGTCGCGGTCGTCCGGATTGGCAATCCAGACGTCGCAGCCGGCGATCGGCTTGATGCCCTTGCCGCGGGCTTCCTGGTAGAAACGAACGAGGCCGAACGCGTTGCCGAGATCGGTGAGCGCGAGCGCGCCCTGACCGTCCGCGGCCGCCGCCTTGACGATGTCGTCAATGCGCACGATGCCGTCGGCAATCGAGAATTCGGAGTGGACGCGAAGATGGACGAAGCGAGGATCTGACATGGGCGCTATTGTAGCCGCCCCGCCGCGCAAGCTGCCCAAAAAATGCCCGCTTTGGCCGTTCGGCCGATGCACGCGGCGACGCGTCGCGCGGTTGGCCGATCGGCCAGGTACCGATGCCCGCGCCGTTTGCGGGATAATACGGTTTTTCGAATCAACGCCCCGGCTTCGCACCCTTTTTTGCGGGCCGCCGTGCGGCCGTTTTCCCGTCGGACCATCATGACCATCGTCAACCTCGCCGCCTACCACTTCGTATCGCTCGACGCGAACGAGCAATGGCGCCCGCTCGTCACCGCCCGCTGCAACGAACTCGGCCTGCGCGGCACGATCCTGCTCGCGCCGGAAGGCATCAACCTGTTCATCGCCGGCACGCGCGAAGCCACCGACGCGTTCATCGCGTACATCCGCCACGATCCGCTGTTCGAGGGCAAGTTCGCGACGCTGCAGTTCAAGGAAAGCCTGTCCGACTCGCAGCCGTTCCGCCGCATGCTCGTGCGCCTGAAGCGCGAGATCATCACGATGAAGAAGCCCGCGATCAAGCCGGAGCTCGGCCGCGCGCCGTTCGTCGATGCGCGCACGCTGAAGGCGTGGCTCGACCGCGGCCACGACGATGCGGGCCGCCCGGTCGTGATGCTCGACACGCGCAACGCGTTCGAAGTCGACGTCGGCACGTTCGACAACGCGCTCGACTACCGGATCGACAAGTTCAGCGAATTCCCGGAAGTGATCGACGCAAACCGCGCCGATCTCGAAGGCAAGACGGTCGTGTCGTTCTGCACCGGCGGTATCCGCTGCGAAAAGGCCGCGATCCACATGAAGGAAATCGGCATCGACAACGTGTACCAGCTCGAAGGCGGCATTCTGAAGTACTTCGAGGAAGTCGGCGGCGCGCACTATCACGGCGACTGCTTCGTGTTCGACTACCGCACCGCGCTGAACCCGCAGCTCCAGCCCACCGAGAACGTCACGTGCTTCGCGTGCCGTGCGGTCGTCACGCCGGAAGCGCAACAATCGCCGAGCTACGTGCCCGGCAAGTCGTGCCCCGCCTGCGCGCAGGCCGCCAGCGCCGCGTAACGGCGCATCGCACCGCGCACCGCCGATGAACCCCGGCTATCGCGGCCGCTTTGCGCCTTCGCCCACCGGCCCGCTGCACTTCGGCTCGCTGGTCGGCGCGCTCGCAAGCTGGCTCGACGCACGCGCGCACGGCGGCACATGGCTCGTGCGCATCGAGGATCTCGACGGCCCGCGCACGGTGCCCGGCGCGGCCGACGACATCCTCGCGATGCTCGCGCATTTCGGCATGACGCCCGACGAGCCGCCCGTCTGGCAAAGCACGCGCGACGCGGCGTACACGGCCGCGCTCGAGCAGCTCGTCGCGGCGGGGCTTGTCTATCCGTGCGGCTGCACGCGCAAGGAGATCGCTGATTCACTGCGCGCCGCCCATGAACGCCACACGACGCTCGCGTATCCGGGCACCTGTCGCACCGGCCTGCACGGCAAGCCCGCACGCGCATGGCGGCTGCGCGTGCCGGACGGCTGCGACGCGGTCGTCACGTTCGCCGACCGCTGGCAGCACACGCAATCGCAGAACCTCGCGGCCGAAGTGGGCGACTTCGTGCTGAAACGCGCGGACGGCCAGTGGGCGTATCAGCTCGCGGTCGTCGTCGACGATGCCGATGCCGGCATCACGCACGTCGTACGCGGCGCCGACCTGCTCGACTCGACCGCACGCCAGATCTACCTGCAGCGCTGCCTCGGCGTGCCGACGCCCGAGTACCTGCACGTGCCGGTCGTCGTCGATGCGAACGGCGAAAAGCTCAGCAAGCAGACGGGCGCGACGGCGCTCGAACGCAACGATCCGCTGCCCGCGCTGCAGGCTGCGGCCGCGCATCTCGGCCTGGCCAACGATGGCGATCTGCCGGGCGGGACGCTCGACGCGTTCTACACGGCCGCGACCGATGCGTGGGCGCGTCGCTTCGGGCCGCGCGCCGGTTGAGTCGCTTGCAGGACACCGGCCCGTGCCGACTACGCGCCGGCCTCCGCGAGCGTTGCATCCGCTCGCATGAAAGCATGACGGAAGCCTGAGCGCCACGCCGGCTGACGACTCGGTGTCGAAAGTCCCTCCCCTGCGCGTCAAGCGATACTCCCTGCTGCACACCGCCCCGATCACGTCGCCCAATGAAAAACGGGCACATGCTCATCGCATGCACCCGCTTGTCCGGGCAGCGCTCACACGCCGCCCCGCCGCTCCGTCCGGCTTACGCCGACGGCTTGCGCGGCATCCCGAAGCCACCGAGCAGCGCGGCAACCTGGCGCTTCGGCCCTTTCTTCTCGGGCTGCTGCGCGGGCTGCGCATCGTCCGGCTGCTTCGCCGACGCCGACGGCTCGTACGGCTTCAGGAAGAAATCGTCGACCGGCGCTTCGTGGCGGCGATGATGGCCGCCGCGCTCGGTGCTGCCCGAGCGGCGGCCCGATGCACCGCGATGCTCGTCGCGATCGCGCCGACCGCCGCGTTCGCCACCCCGTTCGCCGCCGCGCTCACTGTTGTTGCGCTCGCCGCCACGTTCGTCGTGACGCTGGCGTGCCGGCTTGTCGATCGTAAGCGTCTGCACGTCGAGCGGACGCTTGATCAGCTTCTCGATATCGGCGAGTTGCTTGCGCTCGTTCGGGCTGCACAGCGACAGCGCGTCGCCCGTCGCGCCCGCGCGGCCGGTACGGCCGATCCGGTGCACGTAGTCTTCCGCGCTGAACGGCAGGTCGAAGTTGATCACGGCAGGCAGCTCGGCGATGTCGAGGCCGCGCGCGGCCACGTCGGTCGCGACCAGCGCCTCGATCTCGCCGCGCTTGAACGCGTCGAGTGCCTGCATCCGCTCGATCTGCGTCTTGTCGCCGTGAATCGCCGACGCGACCACGCCGTCGCGTTCGAGATTGCGCGCGAGGCGGCTCGCGCCGATCTTGCTGTTGCAGAACACGATCACCTGCTTGAGGCCGCGATCGCGCAGCAATTGCACGACGGCCGCCTGCTTGTCGCCTTCGGCGACGTCGTAGACGATCTGCGTGACGTTCGCGTTCGTCGAGTTGCTGCGCGCGACCTCGATCGTCTGCGGGTTGCGTAGATAGGTCGACGCGAGCTTCTTGATTTCGCCCGAGAAGGTGGCGGAGAACAGCAGCGTCTGACGCTCCTTCGGCAGCAGGTTCAGGATGCGCTGCAGATCGGGCAGGAAGCCCATGTCGAGCATCCGGTCGGCTTCGTCGAGCACGAGGATCTGCACCTGGCCGAGGTTCGCCGTCTTCTGCTGCACGTGGTCGAGCAGGCGGCCCGGGGTCGCGATCAGGATCTCGACGCCGCGGCGCAGTTCGGCCGATTGCGGGTTCATGTCGACGCCGCCGAACACCACCGCGCTGCGCAGCGGCGTGTGCTTCGCATACGCGTGCACGTTCGCGGCGACCTGGTCGGCGAGCTCGCGGGTCGGCGTGAGGATCAGCGCCCGCACGGGGTGGCGCGCCGGAGACGCGCTCGTGTTGGCCTGCGGCAGCAGACGCTGGATGATCGGCAGCGAGAAGCTCGCGGTCTTGCCGGTGCCCGTTTGCGCGGCGCCCATGACGTCGCGGCCGGCAAGCACGACCGGAATGGCCTGCGCCTGGATCGGCGTCGGCGTCGTATAGCCCTGCTCCACAATGGCTTTCAGGATATCGGGGGCAAGGCCGAATTGATCGAAGGTTGCGTCGACGGGCTTGGCGACAGAATCGGACATGGTGGCGTTTCGCTCAAAAGGCGCGGCGGGGACATCGTGCGTCAGGCCGGCCGGGCCTGCGCTCATCACAATTCGGAAATAGACGGAGCCGCGGCGCGCCGCGCGGCGCCGCTCTGGCGCTTGGGACCGGTTCAATGCGAACGCTGGACGCCAGGCCGTGCGGACTCCGTTCGGCGCGAATGCCGGCGGAAAGGGCCGTATTGTAGCACCGTGCGGGAATCTGTCCGTGACAACGCCGCGAACGGCCGCGACGGCGGTTCGCGCGGCGGCCCTGCTCCGGCCCGTGCGGGCCAGCGATTGGTCGATCGGGGTATCCGTATCGGCCGATGAACCCTATTAGGGGTTCGATCCGGAAGCCTCGCATCAGCGCGCCCCGCCGCCAACCCGCGTGTCGAGCCTTCAGCCCGACAGCGGTCAACACGGATGAATACGCTCCGCGATCGCGCCCGCCGCTCAGCCCTTCTTCTTTTTCTTCTCGACCTGCACGCAGTCGCCCAGCAGCGGCGGCGACTTCGGGTCGGCGATCTCGTCGCGCAGCGTCGCTTCCTTGCCCTTCGTCCACCACGTATAGCGGCCGGCTTGGTAGCGCGCGCCCGATGCCGACACCGTATCGACGAACAGCATCTGCTTGCCGTCGACCGGCACGAGCGCGAAGCTCTGGCCGTTGCCGGCGAGCCAGTACGACACGCGCACGGGCTGCTTCTGGTTCGCGCACTGGTAGACGGTTTGCTGGCGCGCGTCGGCGTCGATCTCCTCGACGGTCAGTTGCGCGGCATGCGCGACGGAAACGGCGGTGCCGGCGAGCGCAAGCGCGGCGAGGGTTTGGCGAATCATGCAGGTCCTCTCACGAGACGGGTGGAAGCGCGCCCTCGCGGGGCGCGCGGTTATTGTTTATAGGAAGGTTTATAGGGAGGCTCGGCGGCTTGCCGGAATCAGGGATCGATCACATCCGCGCACGCATCGGTCGGCGCCGCGGCGACATGGCCGACGAGCGGCACGATCTTGAGTCCGGCCGACGCCACCCGGCACGGCGCAGCCGCGAGGCCGCAGCCCGCGAGACTCGCGACGAGCGCCAGCGCGACGCCCAGCTTTCCGATACGCAACGCTCTCGACGCCATCGTCCTCTCCTCGTTCCGTCAGCGCGCCGACACGGGCCGGACGGCCGCGGCCGCACGCTTCGCGCGTTCGCGGGCTTCGTCGACGGTCGCGCCGGTCGCCAGCGCGACGCCCATGCGTCGCTTCGCGAAACTTTCCGGCTTGCCGAACAGGCGCAGGTCCGCGCCCGGCACGGCGAGCGCGTCGCGCACGCCTTCGAACGCGATCCCGCGCTCGTCGAGGCCGCCGTAGATCACCGCCGACGCAGCCGGCGTGCCGAGCGCCGGATCGACCGGCAGCCCGAGAATCGCCCGCGCGTGCAGCTCGAATTCCGACTGGCGCTGCGAGGCGAGCGTGACGAGGCCCGTATCGTGCGGCCGCGGGCTCACCTCGGAGAACCATACGTCGTCGCCGCGCACGAACAACTCGACGCCGAACAGGCCGCGCCCGCCGAGCGCCTCGGTCACCTTGTGCGCGATCTCGCGCGACTTCTCTAGCGCCGCCGCGCTCATCGGCTGCGGCTGCCACGATTCGACATAGTCGCCCGCCACCTGCACGTGGCCGACCGGTTCGCAGAAGTAGGTACGCGTATCGAGCGTCGCCGGGTCGATCGCGCGCACGGTCAGCTGCGTGATCTCGTAGTCGAAATCGACGAAGCCCTCGACGATCACGCGGCCGTGGTTCACGCGCCCGCCCGCCATCGCGTAGTCCCACGCGGATTTCACGTCGGCGTCGGTCTTCACGACCGACTGCCCCTTGCCCGACGACGACATCACGGGCTTCACGACGCACGGCATGCCGATCTTCGCGACGGCCGCGCTGAATGCCTCGAACGAATCGGCGAACGCATACGGGGAAGTCGGCAGGCCGAGCTCCTCGGCCGCGAGCCGGCGAATCCCTTCGCGATTCATCGTGAGCTGCGTCGCGCGCGCGGTCGGGATCACCTCGGCGAGGCCGGCCGTCTCGATCGCCGCGAGCGCGTCGGTGGCGATCGCCTCGATCTCGGGGACGATCAGGTGCGGACGCTCGGCCTCGACGATCGCCCGCAGCGCGGCCGGGTCCGTCATGTCGATCACGTGCGCGCGATGCGCGACCTGATGGCCGGGCGCGTCCTGATAGCGATCGACCGCAATGACTTCGACGCCGAGACGCTGCAACGCGATGATGACTTCCTTGCCGAGCTCGCCCGCGCCGAGCAGCATGACGCGCGTGGCCGAGGGTGAAAGCGGCGTACCGAGCCGCTGACCGATCTGCATGTGATTTCCCGCTGGTTCTGTTGGAGGACGAAAACGGCTTCGATGTTAACACGGGCATCCGGGCCGGTTTGGGCCGTTTGGCCGCCCTCGGCGCCATGTCGCGCGAGGCCCGTGGGCGGGCTGCGAACGTTTTCGCGCGCGAAGTGTCGGCTCGCCTGCCGCGGGGCGGGTGCGTTACTCTTACGCCTTGATCAGAATCCGAAGAGGAACGAGGCTCATGTCCCACCTGTCCGCGGCCGCACGCGCACGCACCGGCCTGCTTCGCCCGTTGCGCGCGCCGCTTTGCGCGTTGACGCTTGCCACGCTTCTCGCCGCCTGCACGATGCCGACCCATCCCGATTCCGCCGCCCCCGCGCCCGACCCGTACAACCCGGCCGCCGTCCAGCTGCTCGACGACACGAACTGGGAACTCACCAGCTGGGTGAACGCCGACGGCACGCAACGCGCGATCCCGCACGGCGACAACGGCGAGCCGATCAAGCTCGCACTGTCGACCGAGTCGGGCATCCGGCGCGCGAGCGGGTTCTCGGGCTGCAACCGCTACATGGGCACCTATGCGGTCAAGAACGGCCTGCTGAGCTTCGGCCCGCTCGCCGGAACGCGAATGGCCTGCCCGAACACGCTCGGCGGCCAGCTCGAATCCGCGTATCTCGACGCGCTCGCCCACGTCGACAAGACCGGCGTGCAGATGCGCGCGCCCCAGCAATTGCAGATCGTGACCCAGGCCGGCGCAACGCTGACGTTCACGCACCGGAGCCCCTGATGCACGGCGCGCGCGGAGGCCGACCGACCGCCTTCGCGTGGCGCGCGACATGCACGTGCCGCCCACGTGCGTCGCGCGGCGTGAATCGGAATCACGCCGCGTTAGAGTCTTGTTCGCCGGCCGGTTAAACTCGGCGGGTCGCGCCCCGCGCGCCCCTCCCCACTCCTGTTTCAAAGCATGCACACGGTTGTCTTCGGCTGGTTCGGCATCTCCGCCGTCTGGTTCCTCCTTCTCTTCTGGCGTCTCGTGCAGGCGATGCTGCCCGGCGGCGGCGGGCTTGCCGGCCGCGGCTCGATCCGCCTGTGGCTCGGCTTCGCCGCGGTATTCGTCGCAAGCGTCACGCTGACGAGCCCGCTGTCGGGCCCCGACACGAACGCGCTCGGCCATGCGTTCTCGGCCGGCTTCGCCCACGTGCTCGGCCCGATCGGCACGCCGGTCGCGATGGTCGTGCTGTTCTTCGCCGGCTTGCCGTGGCTGACCGGCATCGGCTGGCGGCAGTTCGCCGCGTGGGTCGACACATCGTTCGGCGTCAAGCTGTCGCGCGACGGCGGCGACGACGACGCGCGCGGGATCGCCGACCTGCCGCGCAGTGCGTTGCATCGCGACGACGACGTCGTGCAGCCGACCACCGCGCACACCGTCAACTCGATGGCGCCGCGCCAGAACGGCCGGTATTCGCGCCCGACAGTGTGGAAACCCGATCCGCAGGCACGGCCGAAGCCGCGCAGCAAGACCCCGCCGCGCCCCCTTGCGGAACCCGTCGCGCCGTCGGGCTGGCTGAAGCCGAGCGCGCCGCAGCGCCCGCCTGCGGCGCCCGCGCCGATCCCGGCCAGCGCGATGCCGCCGCCGACCACCGGCAGCACCGCCAGCCTCGCGCGCGCGGCAGCGAACACGCAAGTGCCGCGCCCCGCGCCCGCCCCGCTTCCGGCCGGATTCGAACCCGTCCGACCGCGCCCGACCGCCGCACGCCCAACCA